>NZ_JAIFKJ010000575.1 GCF_019695415.1 Thiohalocapsa sp. | reverse complement strand
GGTGAGGAACCGGCCGATCTCGACCTCGGGGTGCACGCCCGGCTGCAGGCGGCGGTAGAGCTTGACGATGACGTCGCGGCCGATCGTCATCGAGGTGTTGGACTGCTCGACCCCGAGCCGGCGCACCACCGGCTCCTGCGGCTCGGGCAGCTCGGCGAGCTTGGCGCCGGCGCGGAAGAGGAGCGTGCCGTGCGGGCCCTCGATGCGGCGCTCGGCGCGCATGTCGTCGAGGAGGAGATGGGCGAGACGCTCGCCGGCGGTGGCGTCGTAGAGCGCGCCGATGCGCGAGCCGCGCCGCGCCTTGGCGAGGGTGAAGGGCAACAGCGGCGAGGCGGTCTGGACGTTCTCCTCGCCCCAGGCCACGGCGAGCGGCAGGACGTAGCGGTGCGCGGTGCCGTCGGCGAGCTCGACCTCGAGCGTCTGCAGGCAGGCGCCATCGGGCCCCTCGCGCAGGACGGCGCCGGGCCCCATGCCGATGCGGACGACGGCGGCGTCCTTGGCGGCGAACCAGCGCTGGTTGCGGGCGAACGGGACCAGGGCCTGACGTTCCAGGGCGCGACGGTTGGTCGGATCCTCCAAGGCCGACCAGCCGTCGCGCATCACCACGGTGACGAAGTCGGGCAGCGGCTCCGGAATGGTCTGGTGCCAGCTCGGCACTTCCGCCTCCTCGGCCAACAGAAACCAGTAGAAGCCGTAGGCTGGCAGGGTGAGCAGATAGGGCAACTCGCCGATAGGCGGAAACGGTGTGCGCCCCAGGAGCTCCAACGGCACCCGGCCGGCATAGGCGGCGAGATCCAGCTCCACCGGCTGGGCGTGCCGCGCCAGATTGACCACGCAGAGAATGACCTCGCCCTGATAGGCGCGGATATAGGCGAAGATCTTGCGGTTACCGGGATAGATGAACTCGAGCGTGCCGCGCCCGAAGGTCTGATGGGCCCGGCGGACCGAGATCAGCCGCTTCATCCAGTTCAACAGCGACGAGGACGAACGGGTCTGCGCCTCGACGTTGACCGTCTCGAAGCCGTAGACCGGGTCCATGATCGTGGGCAGATAGAGTTCCTGGGGGTTGGCGCGGCTGAACCCGGCGTTGCGGTCCGGCGACCACTGCATCGGCGTGCGCACGCCGTCGCGGTCGCCGAGATAAATGTTGTCGCCCATGCCGATCTCGTCGCCGTAGTAGACGACGGGGGTGCCCGGCATCGAGAACAGCAGCGAATTCATCAGCTCGATCTTGCGCCGGTCGTTCTCCATGAGCGGCGCGAGCCGACGGCGGATGCCCAGGTTGATCCGCATCCGCCGGTCGGTGGCGTAGGTGTTCCACAGGAAGTGACGCTCGTGATCGGTCACCATCTCGAGCGTGAGCTCGTCGTGGTTCCGCAGAAACACCGCCCACTGACAGGTCTCGGGGATCTCGGGCGTCTGTCGGAGGATGTCGGTGATCGGGTGCCGGTCCTCCTGGGCGAGTGCACGATACCTCCGCGGCCTCAGCGGAAAGTGAACGAACAGGTGGCCCTAGTCACCGCTGCGGACATATCGGTGGGTATCCTCCGGC
>NZ_JAIFKJ010000301.1 GCF_019695415.1 Thiohalocapsa sp. | reverse complement strand
CTCAGTCCGTGGCCTGCTCGATGCGGTCGCCAGCTTCTTCTACCGCCTGCTGGGTGCTATCCACCGCCTCGGCGGTGGTCTCGCGGACCTGATCGGCCGCTGCGCTGGTGGCTTCACGGGTCTCTTCCGCTGCTTCGCTTACTTCTTCGCTGACGTCGTCTCCACCCATGTCTTGCTCGCCGCAGCCCCACAGCAGGGCTGTGACCAGGCCGAGGGCGATGAGGGTCAGTGGGGATCGTGTACGCACCATGATGTCTGTCTCCTCTCGTGGTTGTGGTTGCAGGCCGCCGGTCTACGCGGGCAGCCTGCTTAAGCGCAGCTGCATCTTCGAAGGGCGCAATGCATCTGTCAATCTGCCCGCGCCTGCGCGTGGGCACTATAAGCGAGAGGCTGACAACCCGGAGCAGCCGGGGACTGGTGGCCTTCACAGCCCAAGGCTGAGGAACGGCCAAAGCATCAGGTATAGCACCCCGGCCGCACCGGCGATGTAGAGCAGGGACTGCAATGGGCGGCGGGCGATGCGCTGCAGCGTGCTCTCGGCGCGGCCGGCCCGGCGCAGCGCCTCGTGCTCGGCAGCGAGACGGGCGCTGCGCTCGCGCTGATAGGCGTCGATGACCGCGCGAGCAGCGGCCTTGCGGCTGTCGTCCAGCAGCCAAAGGCCGGCGACCCCGAAGCCGAGGAAGCCGCCGGTGGTCTCGTGATAGGGGAATCCGTGCTCTTCCAATAGGTTGCGCACGTCGGCGGCCTCGTCGTCGGGGACGCCGTTGAGGCGGAAGATGAGGACCGACATCGCTGCGCCTAAGGCTGTTGCACCCCTGGGGCCAAGTCCAAGAAGTTACAGGCGGAGTCATCGGCAGACAACCGGATTGGCGCGCGACATTGCTCCCTCGATGCCGCGGCGCTTGCTGGGCGGCGCCGCCGATGCTAGCGTGCCTCGCCCGGCCGAGCGGAGGTGTCGCACCTCTGTCCCCAACCTGGGAGGTGACCAGCAGATTGAGCGAGCGCGAGATTCGCTACGGAACCTACTTGGGCGCGATCAAGCGCCATAAGCGGCAAGTCAATTTCTCCGCCATCCTGGAAGCCGAGCGGCTGCGGCCGGCACGCCCACGGCTGCGGGCAGTCGATCTGCATCGGCTGCTGACGCCCTATATCTCGGTCCGCCTCGCCGAGCAGCTGCGCGCGGTCGTGCCGCTGGCACTGCTGTTGATCGTTTTTCAGGCTCTGGCGCTGCGCACCTCGCTGCTGGACACGCAGACCGTCGTCCTCGGCATCCTGGCTGTCATCGTCGGCCTCATGTTCTTCATGGAGGGCGTCAAGCGCGGCCTGATGCCCTTCGCGGAGAATGTGGGCTTCCATATGCCGGGACGCATGCATCCCTCGGTGCTGCTCGGCTTCAGCCTGCTGCTGGGGGGCGCCGCGACCTTCGCGGAGCCGGCTATCGGCGCCCTGCAGGCGGCGGCCGACGCCATCTCCAGCGAGCGCGCACCCTGGCTCAAGCAGCTGCTCGGCCCCTACGCGCTGTGGCTGGTGCTGGCGGTCGCTACCGGCGTCGGCCTGGCGGTGAGCTTAGGGATGCTGCGGCTGATGTTCGGCTGGCAGCTCAAGCGACTGGTGATGATCATCGTGCCGCCGACGCTGCTGCTCACCGTCTGGGCGGCGCAGCAGCCGGCGCTCGCGCCCATCATCGGCCTCGCCTGGGACTGCGGGGCCATCACCACCGGGCCGGTGACGGTGCCGCTGGTGCTCGCGGTGGGTGTCGGTGTTGCCGCCTCCACCGGCCGCAGCGACAACCCGCTGTCCGGCTTCGGCATCGTCACGTTGGCGTCGCTCTTTCCGATTGTCGGCGTGCTCAGTGTTGCCACCTATCTGACCGCCCAGGGTGAGTCTGCGCTGCTGCCGATGGCGGCCGATGCGCCGGACGACTGGCTCACGAAAAGCCCATTCGCGGAGATTCTGGGCGCCTTCCGGGCCATTGTGCCGCTGCTGCTGCTGTTGGTGTTGGTGCAGCTCCTGCTGCTGCGGCGGCGCATCCGCGAGGGCAGCGTGTTCGCCTATGGCGTCACCTTGGCCGTCGCCGGCATGGCGCTGTTCAACCTCGGCCTCACCGCGGGGCTGGTGACCCTGGGCGAGCAGGCCGGGGTCAATGTCCCCTGGACCTTTTCGCCGCACTGGCAGACGGGTGCACCGGCGTTGTATCCCTTCGCGCTGGGCATCGCCGTGACCCTGATGTTCGCGTTCACCGTGGGCTATGGCGCCACCATCGCCGAGCCCGCGCTGAACGCCATGGGCATGACGGTGGAGAACCTCACCGACGGCGCCTTCCGCAAGCGCCAGCTGCTGCATGCTGTGGCCGTCGGGGTTGGCTGCGGCGCAGCGCTCGGCGTAAGCCGCATCCTATTCGATCTGCCGCTGTGGCTGCTGCTGGTGCTGGGCTATACGCTGGCGCTGGGCCTGACCATCCTGTCCCGGGAGGAATTGGTCAACCTGGCCTGGGACAGCGCCGGTGTGACCACCGGGCCTGTGACCGTGCCGCTGTTGATGGCGCTCGGCATCGGCCTGGGACACGCGGTGGAGGCCGTAGACGGCTTCGGTATCCTCGCCATGTGCTCGGTGGGCCCGATCGTGTCGGTGCTGGCCACCGGGCTCTGGATCGACATCAAGACCCGCGGCCGCTTCCGGAGGAGAACCGCATGAGTGTCGGCAATGAATTCATCGTGCTCACCGGCGTCACGCTGCTGACCGCCGTCGTCCAGCGCGGCACCGCGGACATGGTGGTCCGGGTGGCAATGGAGGCCGGTGCCCAGGGCGCGACGGTCTTTCATGCCCATGGCAGCGGCGTTCGCCAGAAAAGCATGGGCATCCTGGGCCTGACCGTGGACACCGAGAAGGAGGTGATCTACATCGTCGTGCCCAACGAGCAGGCGGACCACATCTTCGAGCGCGTCTTCGTCGCCGCCAAGATGGATACGCCGGGCATGGGCATCCTCTGGCTCAGCAAGCTTGAGAAGATGGCGACCCACATCCCTCAGGACATCGCCGCCCGCTTCGGCGTGCACACGGAGCGCCGCGAATGAGCGTCCTCGGCCATATCGGCTACGGTGTCGAGAAGAAGCTCGTCACCGCCATCGTCATGAGCGGCCATGGCCTGGAGCTGATGACTCTGGTGGAAGAGCACCCGGGCGTGCTGTCCGTCACCCAGCACCACGCCCGCGGCACCGACCGTCGCGGTCAGCGTCCGGGCACGCTGGTATGGATCGAGCGCGACGTGATCACGGTGCTGGTAGAGGCGACCCAAGCCGACGCCGTGTTCCGGCTCCTGTACGAGGCCGGCGAGCTCGATATCCCGCATCAGGGCGTGATCTTCATGGAAGCCGTATCCCGCGGCCATCCAATGATGCCTTTCCCAGAGGGGTTCGAGGCGGATCAGGCGAAATACTGAGCACTAGGCCGACACGGGTCTCATGGACGGGCGTGCCGGACTACGAGCATGTCGATCTGTCACTGCAACGTGTCACAACAGACCATCGCCAAGCCAGAGGACCATGTAAGGTGACAGACGTGATGCGGCTTGCTGCCGTCGCGCTCGCAGTGGCTGCGGTAGCGGGGTGTGCATCTGGGGCCAACGAGCCAGCGCCGGTCTCCACTGGAGGGTCCGGCTATTCCGAAGGGACAGCGTCGGCAGGGCAGAGCATCGCGGAGCAGGCTTGCCTGCGAGAGGTCGCGCGTCAAGCGAATACCCGAGCGGTCGTGCTTATCGGGTCGACCCCTTCGCCAGAAGGAACCGAGGTCATTGTCGGCGTTGGCCCCCAGCGTGCACGCTGGCGGTGTATTGGTTATGAAGACGGTACGACCACGGTCGTCATCTCTATGGCCGAGGAAGGACTGCTCTAAGGGAAAATCGGTATCTCCTTAGCCGCCTAGGGTGCCGTAAGCGACAAGAGGTTGGTCGAACGAGGCGAGTGCCCACGCAAATGCTGCGAGGCCTAAGGTTTCGAAGGTACGCCGCAGCGCTTGTTGCAGCGCACGATAGTGCTGATGGGGCGGGTGAACGTATTTGGGCGGGCGGCCGAGGCGGGCTTTGCCGAGCCCGGCGAGTAGGGGTTCGGCCACGCGTTCGCGTTCGAGCACAACTTCGGTCATGGCCATCCCGACACCTCGCCACTGTGCTGATGCACCTGATGACGCTGGCCTTCCTAATCAATGAGATCCAACAGCGCTGCTGCCGGCTGTTCCAGGGCGCCTGGACGGCTGCGGGCAGCAAAGCGTGCCTGTGGCGCAAGCTGCGCAGCCGCTTCGCGCTGTGCCTGGTTCCTGACTGCGAGATGCTCTTACGCTCCGTCATGTCTATCCATGCGCCAGCCGCCCCGGTACGGGTGTCCGGCCCTTGCGTGCGTACACGTCGGGAATTGCTGTTCGGCTCGTCCAGCCCTTGACCTGTTCCAGGCGCTGCGATTAAATGACGGGCTTCGTGCCGTTCTAAAACACCAATAGCACGTCCGCCCAGGTAGCTCAGTTGGTAGAGCAGGGGACTGAAAATCCCCGTGTCGGCAGTTCGATTCTGTCCCTGGGCACCA
>NZ_JAIFKJ010000079.1:4441-4580 GCF_019695415.1 Thiohalocapsa sp. | reverse complement strand
GAGCTCCGCGAACTTACCGGAGCGTCGGTCCGTATGCACCCGGAGCTGCCGCGCCCCGCGATCCACGCCCCGCAGGACCACTGTGCGCACCCGCGGCGCGCCGTCCAGCCCGACACTCGCGAGCTGCACCGTGTGAAAG
>NZ_JAIFKJ010000079.1:0-4431 GCF_019695415.1 Thiohalocapsa sp. | reverse complement strand
CCGAGCGCCGATCTACGGCCCCGCGCCCAAGCCGCTGCCAGACCTGGTCAAAGGTCGCGTCCAGATCGTTGTAGAAGTGCTCGTCTGTCATGCTGAAGCGCCGGGCGCGAGACGGATCAGACAAAGAAGCTCTTGATGATGAGCGCGACGAGGCCGCCGATGACGACGCCCATCATCCATTTGAGCACGGCCAGCTCCGTGCGGATGGGACCGAGCTGCGAGGCGAATTCGCGTTCCAGGGCGTGGTCGAGGTACTCCCTGGTGACGAGCTCTTGTTGGGCATCGGCGATGACGCGCACCACCGCCTCCGCCTGCTCTTGGGCAAAGCCGGCGGTCTTGAGCTTCTCCACAAGCTCCAGCGTGTCGAAAGTGACCGTTGACATACCGCCACTCTAGCGCCGGCGGGGGCGCCTGGAAAGGCCCCGGCGCCCGCCTGGCCTCCAGCCACTTGGCCCTTCTTCAACCAGGCATGGTCGGGAAGCCCGCCCGCGGGCCCATTTCGTAGCGGTCGCGGGCGTAGAGCGGCGGCGACTGCATGTAGACGGCCACCAGCTCGGCGATGGACTCCAGCGCCTCCTGGTGGATGCGCTCGTAGCCGTGGCTGGCGTCGATGCCGAAGGTGACCAGTGCCGTGCGGACGTCGTTGCCCGCCTCCAGCGCGGCGGCGCTGTCCGAGCGGTAGAACTTGAACACGTCGCGCTGATGCGGGATCTGGAACTCCTGGCAGATCTGGATAACGCGATGAGTCAGGTGGTAATCGAAGGGCCCGCCCATATCCGCCATACAGATGGTCGCACCGAACTCGCTGGAGTTCTGCCCTGGGGCCGTGGTGCCGTTGTCGATGGTGAGCATCTCGGCCACGTCCTGATGCAGCGCCGCTGATGCCCCGGAGCCCACCTCCTCGGAGATGGTGAAAAGCGGATGGCAGTCTACGGGCAGCTCGACGCCCTGTTCCTTCACGGCCTTGGTCGCGGCGAGCAGCAGTGCAGCACCCGCTTTGTCGTCCAGGTGGCGCGAGTTGATGAAGCCGGTATCGGTGACCTCGGGCGTGGTGTCGATGGCGATGAAGTCCCCCACGTGCACGCCCAGTCGCAACAGGTCTTCCAGATTGAACACCCGCTCGTCGATGCGGAACTCGACATAGTCCCAGCCCGTGGGCTGGGTGTCGATTTCGGGCCCGAAGGTGTGCCCGGAGGCCTTCAGCGGCAGGATGGTACCGCGGTGCTGGCCGTGGTCAGTGAAGAGCGTGCAGCGCGCACCCTCGGCGAAGCGGGCGTTCCAGTGGCCCACTGGCACCAATTGCAGGCGGCCGTTGGGCTTCAAGGCCTTGACCATCGCGCCCAGGGTGTCGATGTGCGCGACGATGGCCTTGTTCGGGCGCTCCGCCTCACCCTTCAGCGTGGCGCGGATAGCACCACGCCGCGTGAGCTCGAAGGGCACGTCCATGCGCTCCAGCTCCTCGCAGACGAGGTGCACCACGCGGTCGGTATAGCCGGACGGGCTGGGCGTGAACAAAAGCTTCAGCAGCACGTCGAGCAGGTACTCGGAGTCGATGGGTACGGCTTTCAAACGCTGTGCTCTCGGTTGGCTGGATGCCGCGTCGCCGTCTGCGGAAACAGCAGGTCGACGAAGCGCTCGGCGGTGGGCTGCGGCTCGTGGTTCGCGAGTCCGGGGCGCTCGTTGGCTTCGATGATCACGTACTCCGAGCCGCCGACGTCAGGGACAAGAAAATCCAGCCCCGTCACCGGAATGTCAAGCTCCCGGGCCGCCTTTTGTGCCGCGGTCGCCAGCGTCTGACTGAGCTGGGCGGTGCAGTCGTGGATAGTACCGCCCGTGTGCAGGTTGGCGGTCTTGCGCACCACCAGCAGCTCACCTTCGGGCGGCACGTCCTCCATGCGGTAGCCTGCCTGCGCCACGCAGCGCTCGGTCTCATCGTCCATGGGAATGGAGCTCTCGCCGCCGGTGGCGGCGCGCCGGCGCCGGCTTTGAATCTGGACCAGCTCGTTGACGGTGTTCTGGCCATTGCCCACCACGTGCGCCGGCCGGCGGATGGCGGCGGCCACCACCTCGAAGTCGATCACGATGACGCGCAGATCGTCCCCCGGGCAGAACTGCTCTAGGATGACGGTCTCGCAGATTCGCCGCGCAGCTTTGATGGCCCGCTCCAGCTCCGCGACGGAGCGGATGTCGACGCTGATGCCAGCGCCCTGCTCGCCGCGGGCGGGCTTGACGACCACCCGCTTGTGCTGGGTTAGGAAGGCCTCTGCTTGGTCGAGCGCCTCGAACTCGCACTGCTCCGGCACCTTGAGGCCGGCGCGGCGCAGCAGCCGTTGGGTGACGGCCTTGTCGTCACAACGGCTCATCGCAACGGCGGTGGTGAGCTCTGATAACGACTCCCGACATACGATGCGCCGCCCGCCCAGGCTCAAGCCGAAGTAGCCCGCCTCGGCATCGATGACCCCGATGCCGATACCGCGCCGGCGGGCCTCGTTGACAATGATCGACGCATAGGGGTTGAGATTGGTCTCCGGCTGCCTGCCGATGAAGAGCGGTTCGTTGTAGGCATTCTTGTTCTTGAGCGCGAACACGGGCACGCGCTCGAAGCCGAGCTTCTCGTAAAGGCGGATGGCACCGCGGTTGTCGTGCATCACGGAAAGATCCAGAAAGGCACGCCCGCGGGCCTGATAGAACTCCACCACTTGGCGCACCAGGCTCTCGCCGATCCCAGGGTACGGCGCCTGGGAGTCCACGCAGAGCGCCCACAGGCTGGCACCATGCTCGTAGTCGCCGAAGGCCTCAACATGGTCGACACCGCAGACCACGCCGAGGATGGAGCCGTCCTGGAGATCCTCCGCGACCCAGTAGTGCAGTACCCGTGAGGCGCGCTGGCCGAAGATGAAGTCCGGTTCCGGTGGGACCATTTTGCGCGACGCGTAGAGGCGCGTCGCCGCCTCTGCATCCATGTGGCTGGTGAGCAGCCGAACCACAAAGCCCTTGGGGCGGCGCTGGCGGAATTGGTAGCGCTCGAACCACAACCGAAAGGTGTGGGAGGGGTCCAAGAACAGATCCTGCGGCGCATAAGACAGCACCACATGTGGGTCGCGTAGGTAGAGCGCTACGTCGCGGCGCCCGGGCTGCTCGTTCTGCAGACAGCGGGCGAGGCGCTGCGCGTCATTGAAGGTCTGCCCGAAAATGAGCCGGCCCCAGCCACAGTCGATGACGGTCTCGGACCAGGTCTCGTCGTCACTGCGCGGCTTGTTATCCCAGCTGCTCACCGACGGGCCACGCTTACGCTCAAGCCGGTGGTGGATGCTGTCTCTCGGGCTAGTCATCGAATTGTCCCCTCGTCCCGGTCGTTACTGCTCGGGCAGACTGCCTGGTGGGTTTCGGAAGCTCAGTGCGAAGTGCGAGGTGCGAAGCGACACGCCGCCGAGCGCGCTGCTGAGCTGCGACGCGCGCTTCGCGGTTGCGGAGTGCGCAGACCGCCGAGACCGCCGTCCATCCACACCCCGGACTCCGCACTTCGCACTCTCTTCAAACGCCATGTTCCTGCAGCCAAAGCTCCAGCAGCGCCACCTGCCAAAGCTTGGAGCCGCGCAGGGGGGTGATGTGTGACTCCGGCTCCGCCAGCAGCTCCTGCACGTAGTCGGGCTGGAAGAGCTGGCGGTCGCGGGCGCGCTGGGAGGTCACAGCGTCGCGCATCATGTCCAGCACCTCGCCACGGGGGTATTTGAGCGCCGGCACCGGGAAATAGCCCTTGGGTCGGTCGATGACCTCCTTAGGGATGACCCGGCGGCCGACGGCCTTCAGCACGCACTTACCCTCGTCGCAGAGCTTGTGCTCGGCGGGAATGCGCGCGGCGAGCTCCACCAGCTCGTGGTCCAGGAAGGGCACGCGCGCCTCCAGGCCCCAGGCCATGGTCATGTTGTCCACGCGCTTGACGGGGTCGTCCACCAGCATGATGAGCTGGTCGATGCGCAGCGCCTTGTCCACCGGTGCTTCGGCACCGGGCATTGCGAAGTGGCTGCGGATGAACTCGCGGCTGTAATCGTCACCGTGCAGCCTAGGGTGCACCGCGCGCAGGTACTCGTCGTGGCTGCGGTCGCAGAAGACCCGGGCATAGTCCATGACGGCATCAGTGCTTTCCTGCATGGGCGGATACCAGTGATAGCCGCCGAAGACCTCGTCGGCGCCCTGCCCGCTCTGCACCACCTTGACGTGCTTGGCCACCTCCTGGGAGAGCAGATAGAAGCCGATGACATCGTGGCTCACCATGGGCTCCGCCATGGCTCTGATGCAGCCGGGCAGGTTCGGCAGCAGGCGCGAGGCCGAATCCACGTGGATCTTATGATGGCGGGTGCCGTAGTGCTTGGCGATGATGTCCGAGTACTGGAACTCGTCCCCGGCCTCGTCGCCGACGCTCTCGAAGCC
>NZ_JAIFKJ010000221.1 GCF_019695415.1 Thiohalocapsa sp. | reverse complement strand
GCGCGAATCCAACGCCGTCGAGGTGCTCGTCGGCCGGGTGCGAATCAGGTCCGCGCCGAGCTTGCGGCGCACCCGACCGACGAGCACCTCGACGGCGTTGGATTCGCGCTCGAAGTCCTGAGCATAGAGCTGCTCGGTGAGCTCCAGCTGCGGCACCACGCGCCCGGCGTGCTGCATCAGGTAGGCCACGAGCCGGTACTCGGTGGGTGAGAGGTGCACCGGCACGCCATCGCGGCTCACCTGCATCCGGCGCGTGTCCAGCCTGAGGCCGCCCACCCGCAGCACCGGCGAGGCCTGCCCCGCGGAGCGGCGCACCAAGGCGCGCAGCCGCGCGAGCAGCTCTTCCATGCGAAAGGGTTTCGGCAGGTAGTCGTCGGCGCCGGCGTCGATGCCCTCCACGCGCTCGTGCCAATCCCCGCGGGCGGTGAGGATCAGCACCGGGAACCCTTGCCCGGCCTCGCGCCAGCGCCGCAGCACCGAGAGCCCGTCCATGCCCGGCAGTCCCAAGTCCAGGATCGCGGCGGAAAAGATCTCTGTGTCGCCCAAAAACCAGGCATCCTCGCCGTCGGCGCTGCGCGCCACTACGAAGCCCGCGGCTTCCAGCGCCGCGGCGATGCCGTCGGCGAGGCGCGTGTCATCCTCGACCAGCAGGATGCGCATCAGTCGTCCTCCTCGTGCGCGAGCAGCCGGCCTGCGGCGGCATCTACCAGCACCTCCAGCACCCGCCCATTCGGAGCGATGACCTTGAGCTCGTACACCCAAGCGCCGTGCTCGCGCTCCAGCTCCACTTCCACGACATCCCCAGGGACCTGCGCGGTCACGCTGGCGAGGATCTCGGCCAGCGGCAGCACCTCGCCGCGCTCGAGCGCAGCCCGGGCGCGGTCGTGATCGTGATCATGCGGACCGGCTTGCGCAGCGAAGCCTATCGCGAGCACCAGCAGGGGCCATGTGGCCCGGCGGTGTGATCTGGGGATTCTGGGCAGTCGCATGTTCTCGCTCCGAGGCCGACGTTGCCGCTCAACGCATATCCGCACCGCTCAGCTTGCATCACCGGAGCTGACAAAAGGCTGACCGAAGCCCACAGGGATCGGTCAGCGCTTGCCCTCTAAGCTGGCCAGGTGAGTCGAGATCGGTGCTCGCCGCCATCGGGCGCCGAGCCCACGACGACACCGTATGCATCTTCTCAAGCAACGGAGCAACGAGCCATGACAACACAGACCTTATCTGCCAACGCCGTCCCCCGGCCGGGTGCACCACAACCGAACCAGATAGACCAAGTGCGGGTATGGGATCCGCTGGTGCGCATTTTCCATTGGGCGCTGGTGGCCGCTTTCGCCACCGCCTTCATCGTCGAGGACGATCTGCTCGGCGTGCACGTCTGGGCCGGTTATCTGGTGCTTGCCCTCATCGCCGTGCGACTGGTCTGGGGCATCGTCGGCACCCGTCATGCCCGCTTCTCAGACTTTGTGCGCGGCCCGCGGCAGGTGCTCACCTATCTGCGCGAGAGCCTGCGCCTCTCGGCGCCACGCCATCTCGGCCATAACCCGTTAGGTGGGGCCATGGTGGTCGCGCTGCTGGCGCTCGTCGGCGTCACCGGCCTGACCGGCATGGCCCTGTACGGCGCGCAGGAGCTGTCGGGACCGCTGGCGGGGCTCATGAGCGGCACGCCGCCGGCTGTCGGCGAGGCGCTCGAGGAGACGCATGAGGTCCTCGCGAATCTGACGCTCGTCTTTATCGCCGTGCATGTGGCCGGGGTGTTGTTCTCCAGCTTCGCCCATCGCGAGAACCTGATCGGCTCAATGTTCACCGGCCGCAAGCGCCGCAGCTGATAGGAGGCATGACGATGACACAGCCAACGAGCTCACGCCGGACACCAGCCCTCGGCGCCGCCCTGCTGCTCGCCGCGGCGGGTGCGGCGCCCGTCGCCCTCGCCGGTGACGCCGCCGCCGGCGCCGCCGCCTGGGTGCGCGAGCACAGCCAACGGAACGGCGGCCCGGCGCGCAGCTGCGCCACCTGCCACACCCCGGATCTGACCCAGCCGGGTCAGCACGTGCGCACCGGCAAGCCCATCGAGCCCCTGGCACCGTCGGTAAAGCCGGAGCGGCTCACCGACCAGGCCAAGGTCGAGAAATGGCTGAGGCGCAATTGCCGTTGGACCCTGGGGCGTGAATGCACGGCCGCGGAGAAGGCGGACTTCCTGGCCTACATCCGCACCCAATAGTGGCGCAAGCGCATCCCAACGGAGACTTAGATATGAATACATCACTGCGTGCTGCCGGCTTTGTGGCCGGTGTCCTGCTGGCGCTCGGCATTGCTGGGCTGGCCCTGGGCGACGATGACGACCACGATGACGACTACGAGGAGCATGGGGAGGAGCACGGCGGCTGGTTGGAGCCTGGCGAGGACGTCAAGCCCGTCACCAACGCTGCCTATGCGGACGAATGCGGCGCCTGCCACATGGCTTATCAACCGGGCCTGCTGCCGGGCGACGCCTGGCGACAGGTCATGGACCCAGACGCGTTGATGAGCCACTACGGCGACGACGCCTCTCTGTCGCCCGCACTGCGGCGTGAGCTCACGGCTTATCTCACCGCCAACGCCGCGGGTCAGTCGCGCAGGTCGCGCTCCCGTGCCTTCGCGGTGGGCGGCGCTGGTGCCGGGGATCTGCCGCGGATCACCGCGACGCGCTACTTCCGCAACGAGCACCATGAGATCCCGTCCCGTATGGTTGCGGGCAATCCGGACGTCGGCAGCTTCAGCAACTGCAACGCGTGCCATACTGGTGCCAACGAGGGCGTCTATAACGAGCATCGTGTGCGCATCCCGGGTCATGGACGCTGGGACGACTGAGCCTCGGGGCCTCGCCAACGCCCAGGGGCGTGCCGCCAGTGGAATGGCGGTGGTCCCCCCGGCACAGCAGCCGGTCCTTTGGGGCCCCTCGATCGTGTGTGCGGCGCAGGCCGCGCAAAGGCCGTGTATGCTCCGAGTAGGGGGCCTGAATAGGGCTTGAGGCGGCACAGGGGGCCGGCATGCAGCACGTCTTCGTCGTCGGGCTCGACGACTTCCACCTGCAGCAACTGCAAACGCTGTCGGGTGCCGATCGCATTTCTTTCCATCCGCTGTTCACGCAAGCGGAGCTGAAGCAGCAGGATGCCTTCCCGGTCGCACGGCTCCTGGACGAAGGCTGCCAGATTCTGCGTGACTTCCCGGGACGCGTCGACGCGGTGATCGGCTACTGGGATTTCCCAGTAAGCACCGTGCTGCCCATTCTGCGCGCGGCTGTCGGCCTGCCCGGGCCGAGCCTGGAGGCGGTGCTGCAATGCGAGCACAAGTACTGGAGCCGGCTGAAGCAGGCGGAGGTGGCGCCGGAGCAGGTGCCGCCCTTCTGCGCCGTGGACCCCTTCGCCGAGGACCCGCTGGCACAGTGCCGGGTGGGCTTCCCGTTCTGGCTGAAGCCCGTGAAGGCCGTGCTCTCGCACCTCGGCTTCCGCATCAGGGATGCCGAAGACTTCGAGCGGGCTCTGCCCACCATTCGGGCCAGGATCGGCCGCTGGGCCGAGCCGTTCAATCTGATCCTGAAGCACGCCTCCCTGCCGCCCGACGTGGCCGCGGTGGATGGCTGGCACTGCATCGCCGAGGGCATGATCTCCGCCGGCTACCAGGTCACCCAGGAGGGCTATGTCTGGGAGGGGGACGTACGCGTCTACGGCACGGTGGACTCCCTGCGCACTGGGCCGGTGGGCTCCTCCTTCGACCGCTACCAGTATCCCTCCCAGCTGCCGGCCGCCGTGCAGGCGCGGATGACGGCGGTGACACAGCGGGTGATGCGCCACATCGGCTACGACATGGGGCCCTTCAACATCGAGCACTTCTGGGACCCGGCGACGGACCGGCTCTCGCTGCTGGAGATCAACACCCGCATCTCCAAGTCCCATGCGCCGTTGTTCCGGATGGTGGACGGGCAGTATCACCACCGCGTGATGCTGGACCTGGGGCTCGGGCGTGAGCCGGAGTTCCCGCAGGGGCGCGGGAAATGCAAGCTCGCCGCTAAATTCATGCTGAGGCGCTTTGAGGATGCCCGGGTGGAGCGCGTGCCGACGCCGGCGGAGATCGCCGCGGTGGAAGCGGTGGTGCCCTGCAGCCGCATTCAAGTGGAGGTGAAGGCGGGCGACAAGCTGTCGGACCTGCGCGACCAAGACAGCTACAGCTATGAGCTGGCGACGTTATTCATCGGCGCAGACTCGGAGGCAGATCTTGAAGCGCGTTACCGCGAATGCCTGGAGCGGTTGCCGCTGACATTGACGCCGGTCGGCGACTAGGCCGCGACGGCGCTCGCGGTCGACCGAGCGCGATTTCGACGGCCGGGATTACACTATAATCTCCACAATCCTGACAGCGGCTTACAGGACAAACAGGAGATTGAGTATGAACTTCGCTTGGCTCTCCGCGCCGGTTCTAGGGCTTATGCTGGCTCTCGGGCTCATGGGCTGTGCAAACATGAACAGCGCCGAGCAGCGGATGGTCTCAGGCGCCGCCATCGGCGGCGTGCTCGCCGGGCCTATCGGTGCAGGTGTCGGGGCGGGCAT
>NZ_JAIFKJ010000256.1:10553-11944 GCF_019695415.1 Thiohalocapsa sp. | reverse complement strand
GTGTCCACGGTGACGCTGCCCTCGCGGATCCAGGTGACCTCCACCTCGCCGCGCTGGTCGAAGGGCACCATGATCTTGTGCGTGAAGGCGCCTTCCTGCACGGTGCCGAGCACGCCGCCGGCCGTGAGTCGGGCACCGGTCTGCACCGCCGGTGCAAAGGACCACTTCTTGCCCAGATCCAATGCCGGCATCTCTACGCCGCGGGGTAGGAAGGTGCCGTGGCGCACGGCCAAGCTCTCCAGCGGATTCTGTAGGCCGTCGTAGACGGAGCCGAGCAGGCCGGGGCCGAGCGTCACCGAGAGCAGATCGCCGCTCTGCACCACCGGGTCGCCGATGGAGACACCGGCGGTGTCCTCGAACACCTGAACATCGGCGAAGCGCCCGCGCACCCGCAGCACCTCGGCCTTGAGCCGCTCCTCGACGCCGCTCTCGGCCTCGCGCCTGGGCACGATGTAGACCACCTCGTTCTTCACCAGCGGCAGCGGCGCGCCATCGGCGCTGCCGCCCTCAATGGTAACCAGGGATTCCTGCACCGCGACCACGCGGGTCGGAGCGGATGCCGGGGCTGCCTGCGTCGTGCTTGCGGTGGTCTCGGCGGCGACGGCAGCCGATGTTGTGTCTGCCACGATCAGGATCCTCTTGGTGAGCCTAGTTCAAGTGCGCCGACGGCCGAGTAGGCTGGACAAGCGAAGCGCAGTCCACCCCTGGATTCCGCCGCAATGGGCACGGGCGGAACTCGCTGCGCTCATCCACCCGACGCACTCGAAGTGCCATGCCCTTTGCAAAGCATCCGGGATTAGCCGGCCAGGTCGAGGTCGACGCCTTCCAGCGCCGTCTCCAGCAGCGCATCGAAGCGTGTCAGCGCCGCATCTGCGTCGTAGTGGGTCCAGCGGGCCACCAGGTCCCAGCGGGTGACATAGACCACCACGGCCTCGAAATCGAATTCGTGCCCGGCGCCGATGCGCTCCAGGTGTGTCCAGACGGCGCCCAGCAGCAGCCGCTCCAGGCCCAGCGGGTCGCCGTCGTCCATGAGCCGCTTGGCCTCCGGCAGCCAGGGATACACCCGCTCCAGGCGGAAATGCGGCTCGCTCCAGTGGCGGGCGATGTGCGGCACCCAGCGCCCGAAGCCCCACTTGCGGCGGCCGGACGGCGCCGGCTCGCCGGCGCGGCGGCGGCGCAGCGCGGCGACGACCGTGCGCAGCTCCAGGCGCCAGGTGGCCAGGTCGCGGGTGAGGGTATTGTGGATCTGGGCGATCTCCTGCTCGGCTTGCTGCACCAGCGCCTCGTCGTCGACGTCGAAGCGTTGGCGGTGCCAGTCGGTCGCGGTGGCGAGCCGGGGCAGGTCTTCCCTGTCCTCGGGCCCCGGCCAGGCGGGTCGGTGGGGGAGCCCG
>NZ_JAIFKJ010000256.1:6685-10543 GCF_019695415.1 Thiohalocapsa sp. | reverse complement strand
GTGCTGCGCCCGTGGCTAGGTCCGGCGGCCTGTGGTCGGGGGCGGGGTGGGGGGGTTGTGGGGGCTGGGCGTGCGCCGGCGCGGGTTGCGGGACCGGCGCGGCGGCGTGGGCGCCTGGGCGTGGTGGGGGCGAGTCGGGCGCGGTGGCGGGCCGGGTCAGGTCTTCGCTGTCCTCGGGCTCCAGCCAGGCGAGTCGCTTGCGCAGCCGCAGGCGCGAGAGCGGCGTTTGCTTGGCGCCGAACAGCGGGCCGTGTGCCGGCAGCGACGTGAGCAGCGTCAGGTAGCGGTCTTGGGGGGCCATGGGTGCTGTCCAAGCCGCCTCACTTGACCGTGCCTTCCAGGATGGCCCGGAAGCGCGGCTGCAGATGGGCCAGGATCAGCTCGGCGACCTTCGCGTCGGTGAGGTCGATCTCGACGTGCTTGTCCTGCAGACGAATGCGGATGCCGGTTGCATCGTCTTCGGCGACCGTGAAGCGCACGCCGTCGCCCAGGACTTCCGAGGCCACCGCCAGCACGAAGTGCGACAGCGAGCCCTCGCGCAGCTCCAGCGGGTTGCGCCGCAGCTCTTCGATGCTCACCAGCGCGTGGGGCAGCACCACCTCCATCGGCTCATCCGGCTCGACGCCGGCCTCCTCGCGGCCGCGCCGCGCCACCTCCAGGATCAGTTGCTGCAGGAACTCCTCGCGCTTGAGCTCCGTGGTGATGAGCCGATGGACCTTCTCGTTGACCTCCCGGGTCAGCACGGCTTTGAGCTCCAGCACGGTGTCGCGCATGGCGAGCCGCAGCGCGTCCTCGCCGGCGGTCTTGAGCGCCGCCGCTTCCCGCCTGGCCTCGGCCAGCACGCGCTCGGCCTCGGCCTCGGCCTCGTGCTTCAGCCGCGCGGCCTGAAGCTCAGCCTCACGCTCGATACGAGCGGCCTCTGCGCGCCCTTTGGCGACGCCCTCGTCGCGCAGGCGGGTGATCAGGGTGTCGACACCGGCGGCCGTCGGCGCGTCGGTGCCCTTGTTGCGGCGTGCCTGATTCATGCCATTGTCCCCTCAGGCCGGAATGCCGCCGGCGAGTACCAGCGCGAAGACGAACACGAACACCGAGAAGCCTTCGACGATGGCCGCCGGCGCCAGCGACAGGCCGAAGATCTCGGGCTTGACTTTCATCGCCTGGATGGCGGAAGCACAGGCGCGCCCCTGCAAAACGCTCGCGTAGAGCAGGGCGATGCCGGCCAACAGACCGATACCGAAGATGCCGGGCGCGGCGCCCGTGGTGACCTCCCGCTGTAGGGTGAACATGATGACGATGCCGTAGATGACACCGGTGGACGGCATCACCGAGACGCCCAAATAACGCCCCTGCCCAGACTCGGTGTCCACCATGGCGCCAATGGCGGCCTGGCCGGCGATGGCGCAGCCGACGATGCTGCCGATGGCGCTCAGCGCCAGGGCGCCGAACATGCCCGTCCAGCCGAGGGCGATTACGAGCTCGTTCATTCCGTCATCTCCGTTTTCTTGAAGGGCCGGAAGGGATAGCCCTCGCCGGACAGTGCCCAGTTGTAGAACTCGATGTAATTGAGGCGCAGGCCGTGGACGACGCCGCTCACCAGGCCCAGTGCCATGTTGAGCCCGTGGCCGATGAGCAGCAGCAGGATCTGCAGCAGTAGGCCGAGGCCCGGCACCTGCGCGCCCACCTGGCGGGCCAGGTCATTGAAGGTGAGCGCCAGCGACGCGGAGGCGAGCCCCAGCGCGAACAGCCGAAGATAAGACAGGGTGTCGCCGAAGATTTTGGTGACCTGCGTGAGCGCCAGCAGTCCGTCGAGACCGCGCATCAGCACCGAGCCCAGCCCGGTCATGGGCCGCGCGCTGGTGGCAAAGAACACCAGCGCCAAGCCCAGGGCGATACCGCCGTAGCCTGCCGTCTTGCCGAGCGCGGCGGGCTCGGGCGCGCTGACGGCGAGCCACAGCGTGAAGCCGCCCACCGCGACCAGGCTCCAGCCGAGCGGTGCCAGCGCCTGGAACCGCGGCCAGAGGTTGCCGATGCGGACCAGGTTCGCGAGCACCAGATGCAGCACGCCGATGCCCACCGATAGGCGCATCATGGTCTGGAAATCGTTGAGATCGAGCACGTCGAGCCGCCCGGGCAGGCTCTCAGGGGGCGGCGTGAAGCCGAAATAGCTGCCCACCGCGACGCCCCAGGCGAAGGACATGCCGGCGATGGCGCTGCCCAGCACCCGGAACCGGCGCCCGCCGGGCGACGACCCGAGCTTGCCCCAGAAGAGCAGCAGCCCGAGCCCCAGGAGGGCTGCATAGCCGGCGTCCGAGAGGATCATCGCGAAGAAGATCGCGAAGGAGAAAAACAGCACCCGGCTTGGATCGAAGCTGTCGTAGGCCGGCATCTGATAAAAGTGCACCAGGTCCTCGCCGGCACCGAGGTTCTCCGGATTGGTGAGCAGCGTCGGCGGCGCGTCACCGGGCGCCGGGTCTTCCACCAGCAGCGCGAGGCCCTGCTCTTGGGCCAGCGCCTCCACTGCCGGCAGTTGGGATACGCCCACCCAGCCCTGGACCGCGAACAGCCCGTCGGTGTCCAGCGTCTGGCTCTGGGCGTGGCGCAGCACGGCCTGGTCTTCGGCGCGCGCGAAGTGCTTGGTGAGCAGGTAAATCCAGCGTGTGAGGGCGCGCCGCTCGGCCTGCCTGTCCTCCAGCGCCAGCTCGGCTGCCTCCAGCCGCTGCTCCACTTCGCTCAAGGACAGGGCGCCGGTGTGGTCCCGCGGAACGGGCAGGGCATCCCGCGTCGGCTCCTCGGCGGCGATGACCACCACGAATGCCTGGCGGTTGTCGCGGCGGACGATCTCCCAGGGCAGCTCCAGGTCGTCGAGCGCGGCGACATGGCGCAGCGGCACCCGATAGAACCACAGCTTGCGGCCGCCGAGATCTTCGGCCGGCGGCAACGTGAAATCGCCCCAGTCGGCCAGGTCACGGGCGCGTTGGGCCAGGGCGTCGCGCAGGTCCAGGGCGGCGCGCAGGCGGTCCTTGTTGTCCAGCCCCTGCTGGACCGTGGCGGTGATGTCGAAGCCGTCTTCAGAGTGAACCTGGCGGCGCTTCTCGGGCTCGTCCAGCAGGTAGCGCAGGGCCTTGCGCGCGTCCTCGGCGTGCTCCGGCGGGCGTTTTTCGGGCTCGTCGGGCGGCGGGGCGAGCGGCACCAAGTGCGCGCAGCCGAGCGCCTGGAGGCGGTCCAGCACCGCGTGCTTGTCTTGCCCGGTGCCGACCAGCGATATGCGCTTCAGGCGCTCGATGGCCATATCAGGCCCCTCCCTCCGCAAGCCCCTCGGCGGCGCGCTTCTTCTTGGCGATCTTCGAGCGCACCACCGCGGAGCGCTCGGCATCGGACAACGCGATGCGGATGCGCTTGATATTGGCCCGGGTCTGCGGAATCAGCACCTTGTCGAACAGGTTGACGCGCTGGGTGACGGTGCGCACGGCGGCGTTGAGCAGCGCCACCCGGCGCTCGGCGACCATGGCCTCGATGCGCAGTCGCGCGCTCGCGCTGAGGGCCTCGATCAGGGGCTCCAGCCAATGCGGCTTGGAGAGGTAGCCGTAGGAGCGGACGGCGACCTCGATGTCTTGCAGCGTCGGCAGCCAGGTGCCTACGACATTCTCACGCCCAAGCTCGAATTGCTTCACCTGCACCAGCCCAGTGAGATCAAGCTCCTCGTTGCTGAGCATCGGCAGGCTCGCGGCGACCTGCTGCCGCGCTGTCGCAAGCCGCTCATCGAGCCGGCGCCGCTCGGTCTCGGCGCGGGCGCGCTCGCCCATCAGCTGCTTGCGCTTCAGGTCCAGCGACGGCAGGAACTGCTGATAGCTCTTCAGC
>NZ_JAIFKJ010000256.1:0-6585 GCF_019695415.1 Thiohalocapsa sp. | reverse complement strand
CTCCAGCGGCAGGCTCACGTCGATGTCCATGAAGCGCTCGCGGAACAGTTCGCCGAAGCGCAGCAGCTTGTGGTCGAAGTCGCTCAGGTCGAAGGCCATTGCCTGCTTCTGCTGGGCGTCCCGGGCGCCGGAGTAGAAGCGGATCATGGTGTTCATGACCTGGCCGTGGTCCTCGCGCGTGACCTTGCCGATAACGTGCTGCTTCAGGCGGGACAGGCTGCCGAAGGGGTCCAGCACGCCGTCATGCAGGTAAAACTGCCCCTCGGTGATGTAGCCGGTGTTGTCCGGCACCGGATGCGTCACGTCGCCGCCCGGCATGGTGGTGACCGTCAGGATGGTCAGGGAGCCGCCCTCGCGATAGTCGGCGGCCTTCTCGTAGCGGCGCGCCATCTGCGAGTACAAGTCGCCCATGTAGCCTCGGTTGGACGGCACGGACTCCATGGCGATGCCGACTTCCTTCATGGCATCGGCATAGGCGGTCATGTCCGTCAGCAGCACGAGCACGCGCTTGCCTTCTTCCAGCGCGAACTTCTCCGCCACAGCCAAGGCCATGTCCGGCACCAGCAGTCGCTCCACCACCGGGTCCGCGGACAGGTTCACGAACATCACCGTCCGCGGGAAGATGCCGGCGTCCTCGAAGGCACGGCGGAAGTAGTAGTAATCGTCGAAGATCAGGCCCAGGCCGCCGAAAACGATGATGTCGGCGTCCGCCTGGATACCGATGCGTGCGAGGAGCTGGTTGTACGGCTCGCCGGCGACCGAGAAGATCGGGATCTTCTGGCTCTCGGCGAGGGAGTTGAAGACGTCGATCATCGGCACATCCGTGCGGATCATCTTCGAGGCCAGCACACGCCTTGCCGGATTGACCGACGGGCCGCCGGTGGCCACCTTGGGCTCGGCGGTGAGCTCCGGCCCAGTGTCGAGCAGGTCGCCATCGCCGCGGAAGACCCGGCCGAGGATGTTGGCCGAGTAGGTGGCGCGCATGGAATGCCCGAGAAACTGCACCGTCGACGACGTCGAAACACCCTTGGTACCGGAGAAGACCTGTAACGACGCGACATCGCGGTCGATGCGGATGACCCGCGCCAGGGAGCGGAAGCCGTCCACACCCTCCACCAGGGCAAGATCATCATAGGCAATGGACGGGGCGTCCTGTCCGACGGCCCCGATCCGAACCTTGAGAATATCCCCGACGATCTCGATGACATCGGTGTAGCGGGTCAGCGTCTGGGCCATAAAGCCTCCTTCGCCGCGCTCATGGGAATGGACACGCGGGAATGCACACGCGCGCGCAACCTGCAAAACAGCGTTGACCGCGCATTTTTCGGAAACGCGCATTCGCTGGCGTTTGCGCCGCGCCGAAGCACAAGTGGCGGCGAGGCTATACAGGTCGCGGATGCCGGTCAAGGCAGCTGAGCGGCTGACCGACGGCGCGGTCGGTGAATGCAAAACGACCGTCGCCTTGCACCTCGGGGAGATCCCTATTGAAAGCGATCGCTGCACAGGATTGATCTTATGCGTAGCGCACTCAGCAGCTCGATCTGGCTCGGGTATAACAGCTCAGTATTCGGCGCCGAGATACTGATCGAGGATCCTAATCCACTCCTCGGAGCGGATCACGTCGAGCACCGCGGCGCTCGGCGAGCCAGATCAGTACCCCGACGGCCACCACCAATGTCAGCAGCGCGGCGACGACGGCCAGGAAGGCGGGGGACAGGAAGCGCTTGACCACCTGAAACAGGCTGGTACTGCGAAGCGGCACGGCGACGGCGAGTCCGGCGGTGTGAAAGGGGTGCGAGAAGTCCATGACCTGCTCGCGGTCGCTGGTGATGGTCAGCGCTGCCGCGCCGGCGTCGATGCGCCCTGCAACCACGGCATCGAGCATCTCTTTGAGCCCCAGCTGGGTATAACGGAAGTCATAGCCGTTGCGCTCGCTGATCCGACCCCAGAGCGCGATGGCGATGCCCGACCACTGGCCGTCGTCGGACTTGATCGCAAACGGCGGCGGGTGGCGGGTGGCTATGGTCATCGGCTCCGTGTGGGCCGGCTCGGTTGCTCCCGCGGCCGTCCCTGCTTCGCTGGTCTCTGGCTGGGCAACGAGCGGGTCGGCGCCGCCGAGTACGAACAACGCGACCAGCCAGGTGATGGGGGATCTCATCGGCAACTACGGGCTTCAAGACCGCGCCAGCCTAGCACTGGGGCTGGACTGGCGGCGCGGCCGGCCGCGCGTCCCGAGGGGTGCTCCGCTATCCGGATTCGTGAGCACACCATTGGCTGCTGTGGGAGCGGCCTCTGGCCGCGACGGCTTTCAGAGCCATGGCAGCTGCGTGTCGCGGCAAGGATGCCGCTCCCACATCGAAGGGTCGCCGTGGGAGCGGCCTTCCTGCCGCGATGGGCATCGCGGCGCTCTGGAAGTCGTCGCGGCAGGGATGCCGCTCCCACAGATCGACATCCCGCCCCCTGGTGCCGGCGCCGCGGCCCTAGGACGCTTTGTTGTCGTCTTGTCGGGCTTGGTTGCTCAGCCCGATTTTACGGCGGATGCCCGCGCTCGCGGGGGCCGGATCAGGTCTCCGCCGCGGCGGCGGCCGCGGATCCGCCGCCTTTGACCCGCTCGCGCAGGCTCTGCACGAAGACGTAGAGCGGCGGGATGATGATGATCCCGAGGATGGTCGCCGCGAGCATGCCGCCAAACACCACAACACCGAGCGAGATCTGGCTCGCCGCACCAGCGCCGGTTGCCAGCAGCAGCGGCAGCATGCCGAGAATGAAGCTGAACGCGGTCATGAGCACGGCGCGGAAGCGGATGCTCGCCGCATCGGCCGCCGCCTGCTGGATGGGGCGTCCTTCCTCGCGCAGCTGCTTGGCGAACTCGACGATGAGGATCGCGTTCTTGCTCGCCAGGCCGATCAACATTACCAGGCCGATCTGGGTGTAGACGTTGTTGTCCAGCCCCACCGCCCAGGTGGCGGCGAGACCGCCGGCGCCGGCGATGACCACGGACAGGATGACCGACGTAGGCACGGTCCAGCTCTCGTACTGGGCGACCAGGAACAGGTAGACGAACAACAGCGCCAGTGCCAGCACGATGGCCGCCTCGCCGCCGGCCTGCACCTCCTGGAAGGTCGTCCCGCTCCAATCGATGGCGTAGCCGGCGGGCAGATTGTCGCGCTCGATCTCCCGCAGGGCAGTGATGCCCTCGCCGGTGCTGCCGGTGGGTGTCACGTTTAGGCTCGCGGCACGGAACATGTTGAAGCGCCGCGTGCTCTCAGGGCCGAGCACCGGCTCAACCGTCACCAGGGAGGCCAGCGGCACCATCTGGCCGCGGTTGTTGCGCACATGCAGCTTGGAGAGGTTCTCCGGGCTCATCCGAAACGGCGCGTCGGCCTGCATGAAGACGCGGAAGGTGCGCCCGAAGAGGTTGAAGTCGTTGACGTACAGCGAGCCCAGATTCGCCTGCAGGGTCAGGAACAGGTCCGAGATGGGCACCCCCATGGTCTCCGCGCGCTTGCGGTCGATGTCGAGGAACAGCTGCGGCGTGCGGGCGCTGAAGGTGGAGAAGGCGCGCTGGATCTCCGGGCTCTGGCTGGAGTTGATCAGGAAGCCCTGAAGGGTTTGCGCCAGCTCCTCCGGCGAGCGGCCGGCGAGGTCCAGCAGCTCCGCCTCGATGCCGCCGGCGGTACCGAGGCCCTGAATCGGCGGCGCCGCGAAGGCGAACACCGTCGCCTGCGGGATGGACAGCAGCTTGGGCTGCACCCGCGCCAGCACGGCGTCAGACGTGGACTGAGGCCCGGGCCGGTCGTCCCAGTGCTTGAGCACGGCGATGGCAAGGCCGCCGCTGGAGCGCACGCCCGCGAGCAGGCTGAACCCGGCCACCGTCAGCACGTGGTCCACCTCCTCTTCGGCGGCAAGGGTCTGCTGTACCTGCTCCAGCACTGCGCCGGTACGGGCCACCGACGACGCGTCCGGCAGGGATACGTCGACGAAGAAGTAGCCCGTGTCCTCGCTCGGGATGAAGCCGGTAGGCACCTTGTCGAACAGCCAGCCTGCGGCGACGCCGCTGGCGACGATGATCAACACCGCGACGATGGAGACCTTGCCGATGCCGGCCACCAGTGCGGTGTAGCCCTTGCGCGTCTTGTCCAGCCCCTTGTTGAACCAGCGCAGCGGGCCGCGCGGCGCGCGCGACGGGCGCAGCAGCAGGCCGCAGAGCGCCGGGCTCAGGGTCAGGGCCACCAGCGACGAGATCGTCACCGCCACCGAGATGGTCACCGCGAACTGCAAGTACAGCTGGCCCGTGATGCCGGGCAGAAAGGCGGTGGGCACGAACACCGCGTACAGCACCAGGGTGGTGGCAACGACCGGCCCGGTGACCTGCTCCATGGCGCGCTTGGCGGCCGCCTTGGCGCCGAGCCCCTCCTCGTCGATCAGGCGCTGGGTGTTCTCCACTACGACGATGGCATCATCCACGACGATGCCGATGGCAAGGATCACCGCGAACATGGACACCGTGTTGATGGACAGGCCAGCCGCCAGCAGAATCGCGAAAGTGCCGACGATGGAGACCGGAATCGCCAGCACCGGCACCAGGGTGGCGCGCCAGTCGCCGAGGAAGACATAGGTCACCAGGATGACCAGCCCCAGCGCCTGGAGCAGGGTGATGACCACGTTGCGCATGCTGATGCGCACGAAGTCCGTGGTGTCGTAGTAGATGGCGTATTCCAGGTCGTCCGGGAAGCGCTCGGCGAGCTGCTCCAGCGTCTCGTAGACGCGATCGGCGGTCTCCAGTGCGTTGGCCCCCGGTCCGAGGTAGATGCCGAGCGCCGCCGTGGGCGCCCCGTCGATCCAGGCATTGGCATCGTAGGTTTGGGCGCCGAGCTCGATGCGGGCGATGTCCCCGAGGCGGATGGTGGAGCCGTCCGGGTTGGTGCGCACCAGGATCTGCTCGAACTCGGACACCTCGGTGAGCCGCCCCTGGGCCTGCAGGCTGTAGGTGAAGGCGCGCCCTTCGTTGCCGGGCGGGGCGCCGAGCCGGCCGACGGCGGCCTGGAGGTTCTGGCGGCGGATGGCGCTCACCACCTCGCCCTCGCTGAGGCCGAGTGCGGTCATCTCCTGCGGGTCCAACCAGACGCGCATGGCGTAATCCAGCGGTCCGAACTGGCTCGCTTCGCCGACACCGGGCAGTCGCGCCAGGGCGTCGCGGATGTTGATCTCCATGTAGTTGGAGAGGAACAGCCGGTCGAAGGTGCCGTTCGGCGATTGCAGGTTTACCGTCAGCAGCATGCTGGTGGACTGCTTGCGCACCGAGACACCCTGCTGGGTCACCTCCGCCGGCAGCGTCGGCAGCGCCAGCGCGACACGGTTCTGCACATTGACCGCCGCGATGTCCGGGTCGGTGCCCACCGCGAAGGTCACATCGAGCCGATACTGCCCGGTGTTGTCGCTGGTGGAGGTCATGTACAGCATGTCGTCGACGCCGTTGACCTCCGCCTCGATGGGGGCGGCGACGGTCTCGGCGACGACTTCGGCATTGGCGCCGGGGTAGAAGCCCTGCACCGACACCTGTGGCGGCACGATGTCCGGGAACTGTGCCACCGGCAGCACACGGATGGCGATGACGCCGGCGATGACGATCACCAGCGAGATGACCATCGCGAAGCGCGCGCGGTTGATGAAGAAGGCGGAGAACATGGCGGCTCAGCCCTCGTCGTACAGCGCTGCTGGATTGGGCTGCACCACCATGCCCGGACGCGCCTTCTGCACCCCTTCCACGATGACTTGCTGTCCCGTCTGCAGGCCGGATTGGACGATCCAGTCGGTATCCACCCGTGCGCCGAGCTCGACGCGGGCAAGCACAACCTCATCCTCCGGCGTCACCACCAGCACGAAGCGCCCGGCCTGGTCCTGCTGCACCGCAATCTGCGGCACCACCATGGCCATCTCCGGCTCGGTCGCGCGGGAGACGACGGTCACGAACTGTCCGGGCAGCAGCAGCTGCTGTTCGTTGTCGAAGCTCGCCCGCACGCGCACCGTATCGGTGGTCGGATCGACCTCAGGATCGAAGAACTCGAAGCGGCCTGGCTCGTCCAGCATGGAATCGTCCGCCAGCCTGACGTAGGGTCGGAATTGATCGGTGCTGTCCTGCATCCGCCGCACGGCGAGCATGGTGCGGTCATTCACCGGGATATTGACGTAAATGGGGTCGAGGCGCACCAGCCGCGCCAGCGGGCCCGACTGGGGGCCGACCACCGCGCCCTCGGCGAAGGCCACCCGGCCGATACGCCCGGTGAACGGCGCCCGGATCTCGGTATAGGTCAGCTCGATCTCGGCGCGCTGGAGGGCCGCCTGCGCGGCATCGCGTGCGGCGCTCGCCTCCTGCTCGGCGGCGATGGCGGCATCGAGCTGCGCCTGGGTGGCGCCGCCGCGCTCGATCAAGGGCTCCAGGCGCTCGCGCTGCAGGCGGGCGTTGGTGAGGGTGGCCGTGGTCCGCTCAAGATCGGCTGGGCGGGCGGTGACGTTAGCCTCGTACGGCTCGCGCTCGATCCGAAACAGCAGGTCACCGGCCTCGACCATCGCGCCTTCATCGAA
>NZ_JAIFKJ010000173.1 GCF_019695415.1 Thiohalocapsa sp. | reverse complement strand
ATCAACCACCAGGCCCAGGTCATCAGCCGCCGCATGGTGGGCGAGACACACCGGGTGCTGGTGGAGGGGCCGTCGCGCAAGGACCCCGCCCAGCTCGCCGGGCGCACCGAGAACAACCGAGTGGTGAACTTCGCCGGCCCAGCAAGCCTCATCGGCGCGTTCGCTGATCTGCGCATCACCGAGGCCCTGCCCAACTCCCTGCGCGGCGAGCTCGCCAGGTCCTTTGCGGCGTCGCCGCCGGCGGCAGCAGATGCCGCCACCCCCCACGCGGCAGCGGACGCCGCCGCACCGGCCGCAGGTGCCGCCGCCACTTGAGTCCTCACTTGGGTCAAGAGCCGTACAGCATCGACCTGGAGCTGACACCCGCGGACAACGCGCGGCTCTCCAGCATGTGCGGGCCCTTCGATCAGCACCTGCGTCTTATCGAGCGCCGGCTCGGCATCGAGATCAGTAACCGCGGCATGAGCTTTCGCATCGTCGGCGAGCCGGCGGCGGCGGCCGTGGGGGAGCAGGTGCTCCGGGACCTCTACGACGTTGCCGAGACCGAGCCCGTCTCGCCCGAATCCGTTCACCTGCAGCTCCAGCAGGCGGATGCCGACGCCGCGGCCGAGGACACCGCCGAGCGCCTGCCGGACGTCATCATCAAGACCAAGCGCGGTCTGGTGAAGGCCCGCGGCGCCACCCAGCAGGCCTATCTGCACGCCATCGTCACCCATGACATCAGCTTCGGCGTCGGCCCCGCCGGCACAGGCAAGACCTATCTCGCCGTCGCCTGTGCGGTGGAGGCGCTGGAGAGCGAGCGGGTGCGCCGCCTGCTGTTGGTGCGACCGGCGGTGGAAGCCGGCGAGCGCCTGGGCTTCCTGCCCGGGGACTTGGCGCAGAAGATCGACCCCTATCTGCGCCCACTCTACGACGCGCTGTTCGAGATGCTCGGCTTCGAGAAGGTGAATAAGCTCATCGAGCGCAACGTCATCGAGGTCGCGCCGCTGGCCTACATGCGCGGGCGCACCCTGAACGACGCCTTCATCATTCTCGACGAAGCCCAGAATACAACGCCCGAGCAGATGAAGATGTTCTTGACGCGCATCGGCTTCGGCTCCACGGCGGTGATTACTGGTGATGTGACCCAGATCGACCTGCCTCGCGGGCAGCCGTCCGGCCTCAAGCAGGCACTCACGGTGCTGAAGGGCGTGCCCGGCATCGGTTTAACCCACTTCGGCGCCCGCGACGTGGTGCGGCACGCGCTGGTGCAGCGCATCGTCAACGCCTACGATGTGCACGATCAGGCTCAGGATCGCAGACAGGAACGCAAGAGCAGCGACCAGTGACCGACACCGGCCAATCTGCTGCGTCTTCGGACGCAGAGCCTCCCCAACCGACCCCGGCGCCCGATGTCCAGCTCACCGTGCAGCGCGCCTGCGCGGTGAGCGATCTACCGGACGACGCCCAGCTCGCCAGCTGGGTGCGCGCCGCCATCGCCCACGGCGCCGCGGAGCCGCGAAGGCGCGCCGCCGTGACACTGCGCATCGTCGATGACGCAGAAGGGGCGGCACTGAACCAGCGCTACCGCAGCAAGCCTGGGCCCACCAATGTGCTCTCCTTCCCCTTCGAGCAGCCGGCGGGGCTGCCTGCAGAGGTCTTGTCCGAGCTGCAGTCAAGCCTGGATGCTGAGCTGGGCGATCTGGTCATCTGCGCCCCGGTGCTGCGCCGGGAGGCCACAGCCCAGGGCAAGACGCTGGCCGCCCACACGGCGCATCTGGTCGTGCACGGCACCCTGCACCTCCTCGGTTACGACCACATCGAGCCTGCTGAGGCCGACCGGATGGAGGCCCTGGAAACGGCCATCCTCACCGGGTTAGGATTTTCAACACCTTACGAGGTCCCCGAAGAGCCTCATGACGAGCGATCGAGCGCGTAACGGCGCGCAGCCCACCCCCCAACCTACCCCCTGGCGCAAACGGATCTGCCGCTTGTTGGGTCGGGAGCCCAAGGACCGGGCCGCACTCATCGAAGTGCTGCAAGACGCCGAGCGCAACGGCCTCCTGGACCGCGACGGTCTCGCCATGATCGAAGGCGTCATGCAGGTAGCCGACCTGCGGGTCGGCGATATCATGATCCCACGGGCGGAAATGGTCAGCGTCCGTCGCGACGACCCGCTGGAGCGCATCCTCGAGATCGCCGTCGACTCTGCCCATTCCCGCTTCCCGGTCACCGGTGAGGACAAGGGCGAGGTGATCGGCATCCTGCTCGCCAAGGATCTGCTCGCCTACTGCACCGAGAGCCGCCGCCAGGGCGCGTTCAACATACGCGACCATTTGCGCGGCGCCGTCTTCGTGCCTGAGAGCAAGCGCCTCAACGTGCTGCTGAAAGAGTTCCGTGCCAGCCGCAACCACATGGCCATCGTCGTCGACGAGTACGGCAGCGCCGCCGGGCTCGTCACCATCGAGGACGTCCTCGAGCAGATCGTCGGCGACATCGAAGACGAGCACGACCACGACGAGGGCGCCTTCATCTTCAAGCGCGGCAAAGGCGAATACACCGTCAAGGCGCGCACGAACATCGAAGACTTCAACGACTACTTCGCAAGCCAACTGGACGCCGGTGAGTTCGACACCATCGGCGGCCTCGTGGTCAACGCCTTCGGCCGCCTCCCTACCCGCGGCGAGCGCACCGAGATCGACGGCTTCCGCTTCACCATCATGCGCGCCGACAGCCGCCGCGTGCATTTGCTGACTGTGCGACCGCCAGCGGCAGCACCCGACTGAGGTGCACATCCCATCGGCTGGACAGGCGGCATCTGGGAGCGACAACCGCAGGGCCAGCGGGAAGCTCCTGAACTACCCTAAAAAGAGCGCGTGTTTTTAAGCACGCACCTAGGGGTCGTTCACGGCGCGCGGCAGCGCCGAGGAGGTTCACATGAGAGCTCGGACTGCGCGCAGCACTGCCATCGCCATCACGCTAGCCGGTGCCGCGCTCGCGGCGAACGGCGCCACGCCATCATCAACGGAGGCCTCCGCACCATCCATGGCCGCATTCTGTGCCGGCTGCCACGCGCCGACACCGGGCACCATGATGGGCTTCCTCGACACCGTGTCCGATAAGGCGCAGGCGCTCCAACTGGACTTCGGCACGCACAAGGCGGTCGTGAGCTTTGACCGAGACACGGTGTTGAAGAACGTCGACTCGATCTCGGACCTCCAGAACTACAAGCGCAAGGGCTTCCTGGTCACTGTTGAGGACAGGGGCGGCCGCAAGCACGCGACATCCATCGTGCGCTTCGACATCGCCGAGGCCATCGCCGACGACGAGAAGCTCTCCAAAACCGCCTTCAAGGCCGCGCTGGACGACCCGTCGATGACGGTGCTTGATGTGCGACCGACGCCGATGTACCAGGCGGCTCATGTGCCGGGCGCTGTGTCCATGCCGGCGCCGGCCGTAGCCGATTATCCAAAGCACCTGCCGGAGGATCGGAGCGCGCCGGTGGTGCTCTATGGCCCGGGCGGCTGCCTGGGGCCGACGACTTCGCTGCGCGTCAAGCAACTCGGCTATAGCGACGTGAAGATCTATCCGCTCGGCTTCGCGGACTGGACTAAGACCGAGCCCAGCGTCGTCGAGCCCCGGTGGCTGCGCCGCGCTATCCACGAGGACCTCGGTGTCATCGTCATCGTTGTCCGCGGGGGGGAGGCCGTCGCTGCGGGCGCTATCCACGGCACCTTGAACATTCCGCTCGGGCCGCCCCGCGCAAGACGACCACGATTCCCGCCCCGGGCCGACGCCCACATCGTTGTCTACGGCGAGGGCAGCGACGACGCCGCCCGGCAGCTGGTGACATGGGGCTACCGAGCCGTGCGGGTGCTGCCGATGGATGACGCCGACTGGGCTCGGGCCGGCAACCCGGTGGCGACGGGGCCGGCGAGCAGCGACATCGTCTACCAACCGAAGCCGAAGCCCGGCACCATCACGCTCGATGAGTTTGTCCAACTCGCCAAGCAGCCGCAGGAGGACGTCGTACTGGTAGACCTCCGCAACCCGATCGAAGTGGAGGAGCCGTCCATCGATCACGTCGTGAACATCCCTTTCGATCTGATCCCGGAGCGCATGGAGTCGTTGACGAGCGGGCCAACGCCCGTGTTCTTCTGTCCCACGGGTGCACGCGCGGAGATGGCGCACAGCCTGGTGACTGGGGCCGGTGGGAAGAGCCGTTTCCTGGCGTCCGGAGCCATTGTGGGACGAGACGGCGGACTGAGAAGCACGCGCCCGTGGTGGGCGCCTTAAGCTGGATGGTGGTCAGGGACCGGGTGCTCGGTGATGTCGCGCCCCGCCGCGTTGGCTGAGTGAGGTTCGGACGCTCGGGCCGTAGTCAATGCGGGGCACCGCAGGACCGCTCCGCGCCGCGGGCCGGCGGGCCCGCGGCGGTGTAGGGAACGGGCGACGCTAGGGAAGCGCAGATTTATTCGCGCTTCCCTTGCGGGGCAGGCCGCCCCGCCATTTTCGGCGACGCAAGTCGCTGAAAACGAAGGAAGCCGGAAACCGCCCCTGTTGCGAACAAGCCGGCTCCGTCTGATTTTTGGGCAGGATGCCCAATAAATCAGCAGTTCCCTAGAC
>NZ_JAIFKJ010000315.1 GCF_019695415.1 Thiohalocapsa sp. | reverse complement strand
CCGAATGGCGCTAACTTAAGCGTTTCCGTGCCCGGATCAGAGCGTTGAAGCCACTGTCGCGGCTTACCGTTGCTTCTTCGCGTGGCCATTCAGTCGCACCTCCTCGCGTGCTTCACCACGGGGTTTGGTCATGAGTGGGAAAGCGTTGTCTCGTCGCTTGCGCTGGCGTGGCTCGATGCGCCCCGGTCTGAGTCCGACGCGTGGCTGCGCGATGAGCAGCAACAGTCCGTGCAGGACGGCGCCGTTGTAGCTGGCGCCGCCGCGTTGATGCCAACTGATCCAGATCTGGACGGTGTGCTTGAAGCTGAGCTGGCGCGGGATCTGGTCTGCGAGCAGGGCGGCCTGGGCCATCAGCAAGCGGATCAGATTATAGGCGAGCAGGTACACCCAGAGTTCCTTCTGCGCCATCTCGGGGGTGCGGCAGCGCAGCTGTTCCATGCCAAGGGTGGTCTTGAGGTTGCGCACGTCGAGCTCGACCTGCCAGCGGCGCCAATAGAGGGCCCTGAGCACGCCTTTGGGCGTCTGCTTCGGGTCGAGGAAGGTGGTGACCAGGAGCTTGCCGCCGGCGTAGAGCTCGCGCACCGTCAACTGCTCCGGGACCTGCGCATACGCCGCCTCGCTCATCCACGCCGGGCGTTTCGGCTTGGTCCAGGTGATCAGATGGTCCCTGGTGCCGAGCCGCTCGCCGAGGTTGAAGTCGGTGCTGCGCCGACGCGCGCCATACTGCTCGAACAGCCCATCGACGCCGCGGCGCACCAGCTCGCAGAGCAGGAAATAGGTGGGGAAGTAGGCATCGCCGAGCAGCACGTCGCCCTCGCCGAGAGGCTCGAGCAGCCCGCGGAACAACGTCTGCTCGTCGCTGCCCTTGCCTGCGCAGGGTCCGCTGGCGGCATCGAGCAAGGCGCCGCTCGCCAGACACAGCAGCGCCACCAAGCGCATGCTCGGAAAGCCCAGCCCCTTGCGCTGAGCGCCTGGCTGCGGATACGCGGCTTGGTTCTCCTCGGTGTCGGGCAAGGTGGTGGTGGTCCCGTCGGCGAGGCAGACGCGTCGTCCCCGCCACAGCCAGGCGTCGCAGACGCCATCGGCAACCAGCTTGCCGGTGCGCCGCGCCAGTGTCTCGACCATGGCCTGCGGCAGCCGCGCGCGGGCCTTGCAGTAGGCCGCGGTGTTGGTGCTGCACGGCGCCATGCCGGCAATCAGGCGCTTGACGGCAGCATCGTCGACCGCCTGGCGGCAACTGCCATCCGCCGACAGCGACTGCGCCATGAACATCGACAGCGTCTCGGTAGGCGGAAACAGCCGCTCACGATGCTCGGGCAGCAGCGACTCGACGTCGCCGAGCAGTTGCGGGCCGGTCAGGAGGTTGAAGAAGCCGACGGCGTCGGCGTTCTCGACGCGGCTTTGGACACGACGGCATTGCCGCGCGGTGGCGCTCTGGTTACGCTGCATGACAGGTCGGCTCCGGGGTCGGTGTGGTGGTTCTCGCACTTCCACTCTACACCGCCCCGCCGGCCTATCTCTCCCGCATTTTCAGGACTTTGCGCTTAAGTTAGCGCCATTCGG
>NZ_JAIFKJ010000374.1 GCF_019695415.1 Thiohalocapsa sp. | reverse complement strand
GCGCGGCCACCAGGGTGGGTGGCCGGTCCTGGGCGTTGGCCGGCGGCGACCTCGACGGCCGCGCCGGGATCAGCGGGTGGCTCGGCGGCGAGGGCGCTGACCACGTCCGCGCCCTCGTCGCGGTGCGGGTCGCCGGCGCGCTGGACGGGGGCGATCGGGCCGCCGCGCTCGGGGGCGGACGCTTTTTGATCTGGACGCCCCTCGACCTGGTTCCCGAGGACGCGCTGGTGCGGATCCGGCGCGTGCTCCAGGCGCTGGCCCGGCCGTTCGCGGTCGGGGGCGAACGCCTCGGGCTCTCCGCCTCCGCCGGCCTGGCGCTCCCTCCCGCCCACGCCGCCGTGGTCCGTGCCGTGGATCCTTCCCTGTCCGGTGAGGGCGGGGGCTTGCGGGTGAGTCCGGCCTTGCCTTCGAGTTGTTGTAGGCGCGCTTACTCGTCGCCGCATATGGAGGCGCCGGCGCCTAGATGAATCCCGATGTCGAAGTCGAATCCGCCGCCCGGGCCTTGTCCCGCGCCGATAGCGGTGCCGAGCAGACCCTGCGCGCGACGACGCGCGAGCACGGCCTCCAGGTGCTCCAGCAGATAGCGATACTCGCCGCGCAGGTACAGAAAACCGGTCTTGGCGCCCACAACGCCCGCGGCCAGCGTCATACCTTCGAACACCAAATCTGCATAGGCCGTCAGCAGCACCCGATCTTTGAAGGTGCCGGGCTCGCCCTCGTCTGCATTGCAGACGATGACCTTATCCGGGTTGGCCGCCTCGCGGCAGAAGCGCCACTTGAGCGCCGTGGTAAAGCCGGCGCCGCCGCGACCGCGAAGCCCCGCCCGCTCGATCTCGGCCAGCACCGCCGGGCCGCCTTGGCCGAAGAGCGCCGCAAGGCCTGCGTTGCGCGCTTCCAGGTCCGCAAGCAGGAGCCCCGGCCGGTGCACGTTATTCGATACCGCAAAGAACGCCTGCGGCCAGTGTGCGAGCGGCCGGTCCGCTTCCACCAGCGCGGCGATCTCGCGGATGCGTCCGGCATCCAGCCGCGTCAGCGCCAGCCCGTTCACCAGCGCCGCGGGGCCCTGGTCGCACATGCCGGTACAGGAGGTGAGGTCCACCGTCACCCGCCCGTCCGCGCGTGGCTCGCCGGGGCGCACGCCCAAGGCCTCGCAGAGCTGGGTCATCAGCGCGGCGTTCCCCAGCATGTGGTCGGTGATGTTGTTGCTGATCCGGATATCGAAGCGCCCGCGCGGGGTCCGATGCAGGAAGGCGTAGAAGTCGATGGCGGCCAGCATTTGTGCCCGGGTAACGCCAAGCTCAGCCACCAGCCGGCTGATGGCGGCCTCCGGCACATAGGAGAAGGCCTGCTGCTGGGCGATCAGGTGCTGGAGCACCGTATCCGGTTCGCGGCCCAAGGCTGCCAAGGAGCCGCGCAGTATGCGCTCGATGCGCTCCGGCTCTGCGGCGGCGACACCATATTCCGCAACCGGAACTGAGACTGGGCTCATGCGACCTCCCGCGTGCGCTCACGAACGCCGCACAAGCGCAACAGATGGTCATGCGGCGTCAAACCCCTGTTTGAGTATAGTCATGGTTTTCCGCAATGCTTGCAGGAGGAACCTTGATCCTCACCGGCGAGCGGGCGCAGTAGCCACAGCATCGGGCGCCGCCCGCAACATGAGCCATTGCCGAGCCCGAACAGTCGACGCACCCTAACCGAACGATGATGAGCCGAAGCACCGACTACCTGCCAATCCCAACGTGCCATAGCCAACATGCACACCAGCAACACCGCCGGCGCTACTGGCTGAGCGCAGCCCTGCTGATGCTGTGCGCTGCCATCGTCACACCCCCCGGCCAAACCGCTCTGCCGACGGCCGTCGCCGGCCAGAAGCTGCCGAGCCTCGCGCCGATGCTCGAGCGCGTCATGCCGGGCGTGGTCAACGTCTCCACCGTGACCCGCACCGAGATCACAGATCATCCGCTGCTGCGGGACCCCTTCTTCCGGCGGTTCTTCGATATTCCCGGCCAACCCCGGGAGCGCGAGAGCCAGAGCCTGGGGTCTGGGGTGGTCATCGACGGCGAGCGCGGCATCATCGCCACCAACCACCACGTGGTACATGGCGCTGACGAGATCCGCCTCACCCTGCACGACGGCCGGCGGGTGGACGCGCGGCTCATCGGCTCCGACCCCGAGACGGACATTGCCGTGCTCCAGGCCGAGGCCGACGATCTTCCGCCCGTACCCTTGGCTGACTCGGACGTTCTCAAGGTCGGGGACTTTGTGGTCGCCATCGGCAGTCCTTTCGGGCTCGCCCAGACCGTTACGTCCGGCATCGTCAGCGCGTTGGGACGCACTGGGCTCGGTATAGAGGGCTACGAGAGCTTCATCCAGACCGATGCCTCCATCAATCCCGGCAACTCCGGCGGGCCACTGGTGAATCTGAACGGCGAGCTGGTAGGCATCAACACGGCCATCCTGGCGCCGGGCGGCGGCAACGTCGGTATTGGCTTCGCCATCCCGACCAACATGGCCCGCGCCGTCATCGAGCAGATCCTGGAGCATGGCACGGTGCGCCGAGGGCTCTTCGGTGCCGCCGCCCAGGACCTCACACCGGAGCTGGCGGAAGCCCTGGGAACGGACGAAACCCGCGGCGCTGTCATCTCCAACGTGGAAAGCGGTTCCGCCGCCGAGCGCGCCGGTCTCAAGCCCGGCGACCTAGTGCTGGCGCTGGACGGCAAGCCCGTCAGCAGCTCCGCCGATCTGCGCACCCGCATCGGCCTGCTCCGCGCAGGCAGTGAGCTCAGGCTCTCGGTGCTGCGCCAGGGCCGGCGGCTGACGCTCACCGGCGAGGTTGAAGACCCCTTCGCCGACTTCGTACACGGCGAGGAGCTGCACCCGCAGCTGGAGGGCGCCCTGCTCGGTGAGCGCATCCGGGTGTCCATGCACGGGCGCCGACGTGTCGTGCAGGTGGGCCCGCTGCGCCCCGGCAGCCCGGCTTGGCTCGCCGGCCTGCGGGAAGGCGACCTGCTGCTTGGTGCCAACGGCTACGAGGTCGGCTCGCTCGACACCCTAGGCCGCGCACTGCAGGCCGGCATCGACCGCCTGCGTGTCGTGCGCGACGGCCAGCTGCTGCTGCTGGCACGGCGCTGATGACGCCCCCACTTGGCTCGGGATGAGTCAGCTCAGCCTCTTCGACGATCTGCCCGATCCCGCGCCTGCCGGGTCGGCGCGTGAGCCCAGTGCGGACGACAGCCCCAGCTCCGTCGCCGGCGGGCCGGACGACGCGCGGGCAGTCGCTGCTGCGAACCTGCCGACCGAGCTCACCGCCCTCGGCCGCCGCCTACCGGCCGGCCTTCGGCTCGGCACCTCCAGCTGGTCCTTTCCGGGCTGGGCCGGGCTCGTCTACGCGGGCCCCGAGCCCAAGGCTGTGCTCTCCCGCGATGGCCTCACCGCCTATGCGCACCATCCGCTCTTCGGCACCGTCGGCGTGGACAGCGGCTTCTACGCACCCCTGGATGCCCGCCGCCTCGCGCGCTGGGCAGCGCAGGTGCCAACGGGGTTTCGCTTTCTGGTGAAGGCGCCCGCCGCGGTCACCCAGCGCAACCGGCGCGAGCGCGACGGCCGCTGGCGGCACAACCCGGGGTTTTTGGACGTCGACACCGCACTGCACCAGGCGGTGGAGCCCTATGCGCCGGGCTTGGGCGAGCGCGCCGGGGTGCTCTTGTTCCAGTTCCCGCCCCAGGGCGCGCGCATCGACCCGCGCCGCTTCGCCGAGGCCATCTACCGCTTCCTCAAGCGCCTGCCGACCGGACCCACCTACGCCGTCGAGGTCCGCGATGCCCACCTGCTGACGCCGGACTTCGCCGCCGCCTTGCAGCACGGCGGCGCGGTGCCCTCCGTCGCGGCGCATCCGCGTGTGCCAGAGCTACGGGTGCAGGCATCGTTGTTCCCGGACGACGCCGAAGGCCCGCTCGTGATCCGCTGGCTTTTGCGCCGCAACCGCGGCTACGACGAGGCCCGGGACCGCTATGCGCCCTTCGACCAGCTCGCCGAGCCGGACCCGGACACCCGTGCCGACGTCCTCGGCCTTGCCGCCGCCGCACTGGCCCGCGGCCGCGAGGTCTACATCATCGTCAACAACAAGGCCGAGGGCTCGTCACCGCTCAGCCTGGTGGAGCTGGCTCGCGCGCTGGCAGCCAACAGATCGCCGGACGCAGAATGAGCACAAGGACCATCTATGGGGACAACAATTACGGGGACAGTATATTTAATCCATGGTTGTCGTCGTCAATATGGGAGCGCCTGGCCGGGTTTCGCATGCGCTCGATCGATCCGGCTGCCGCAAGTGGGGCAGCGTCAGGCTCGCACCACCAGGAACAGCCCCACCGCCGCCACGGCTGCCAGCACGGCAGCGACCGCCACCAGCCTCAGGGCCCGGCGCAGGTCGTCTCCGGTGAGGTTCGCGGGCCATGCGGCATCCCCCATCCACGCTTTGTCCCGCCACGCGCCGTGGTAGCTGACGGGCCCCGCCAGCCGCACCCTGAGCGCGCCGGCGACGGCGGCCTCGCTCCAGCCGGAGTTCGGGCTCGGCAGGACGCTGTGCCAGCGTCGCGCAGTCCACCACACGTCCCGCCAGTGCTCGCCCGTGAGCGCGGCGGCGGCGACGAACAGCGGTGCCGATAGCCGCGCAGGCAGCCAGTGCAGCAGATCATCGGCGCGTGCGGCGGCCCAGCCGAAGCGGCGATAACGCTCAGTGCGATAGCCCACCATGGAATCGAGGCTGGAGACCGCCTTGGTCACAATGAGTCCCGGCAGCCCGAACAGCGCCAGCGCCCACAGCGGTGTCAGGACGCCATCGGTGAGGTTCTCGGCCAGGCTCTCGATGGCTCCTCGCACCACCCCACCGCGGTCAAGTGCGTCGGTATCGCGGCTTACGAGCCAACGCAGCCGCTCCCGTGCCGCCGGCAGGTCATCCAGCACGGCGAGCACGCGGCGGCCATGGTCCAGCAGGTCCCGCGTGCAGAGCAGGCTGTAGGCGATGTAGCCGTCCCAGAGCCAGCCGAGCCCCGGATGCAGCGCCGCAAAGCCCAGGTGGACAAGCCACCATGCGCCAAGGGCACCCAAGGTGACGGCAAGCCCATGCAGCCCACCGGCGAGGCGGCCGTTCCAGCCGCGGGCGAAGAGCCAGTGCTCCAGCGCGATGCTGCCATGCCCCAGTACCCGGATGGGATGAAGCCGATAGTCCGGATCCCCCAGCAGCGCGTCGAGCAGTATCGCCGCGACCAACAGGGCAAGCTGGGGGTCCATCACGGGGTCCAGGAGCATGAATCGCTAAAAGGGGACAGTGTACTGATACCCATCGCACGCCAGTTTTCGGTTTGTCGTGCAAAAAACCTGCTGATCTGCCTTCTCCTCCTCGAACCTCGCCCATCGAAACTCGCTACTCTCCGATACAACTCAGGCGATTCGCGTCCCGTATTCGCCACGAGCAAGTTAAGTATACCGTCCCCATATCTTGACTTGCGACGTTTATCGCTCGCGCCGGACGTTGCTGCCGATGGGCTGCCAAGGCCAACCGAGTCGCTCCGCGAGCGCCGAAGTACGGTGCACGCGGGCGTTGCAGGCGCAGCGCAGCACGGCCTCGCCCGCGTGGACGGTCACCCGTTTGCGGGCGCGGGTGACGGCCGTGTAGAGCAGCTCGCGGGTGGCGAGCGGGTGCGGCTCAGGGGGCAGCACCAGCAGCACCTCGTCGAACTCGGAGCCCTGGCTTTTGTGCACGGTGAGCGCATAGGCGCAGACGTGGGGTGGAAGCTGGCGCACGGAGAGGGTGCGCAGGCTGCCGTCGGCGGCGCGGAAATGAGCCCGCAATCGACCGGCTGCGTCCTGCCAGAAGAGGCCCACGTCACCGTTATAGAGGCCCACCTCGTAATCGTTGGCGGTGATCATCACCGGCATGCCATGGTGGTGAGCCTCGGGGCTGCCGGCGCCGGATAAGGCCGGCCGCTCTGCATGCAGCCGCGCGGCAATGCGCGCGTTCAGGGTCTCCACACCGTAGGGGCCGCGGTGCAGCGCCGCGAGCATCCGGGCACGGTCCAACAGGTCCAGCGCGCACTCAGGGCCGGCAGCATTCAGCACCGGGGCGAAGCGCTCCACGGCCCAGTCGATGCACGCCGGATGCAGGCTGTCCGCGGGCGGCACCAGCCGGGCGATGTCCGAGTGCCCGTGGTCGTCCAGCAGCCTGAGTGACTCATCGCCGTCACCGGCGTTGACGGCCCGGGCCAGGGCACCGATGCCGCTGTCGGCGCCGAAGCGCCAGCTCTTGCGGAGCAGAGCCACAGCGCTGGCCGCCGGCGGCTCGGACGCCGCGGCGGGCAGTTCGGCCCTGCCCGGGTCTTCGAGCCGCGGGCCCGCGGCCGCGGCCAGCAGGTGCGCGGGCGCGGCGCCCACCCTGGCCAATAGGTCCAGCTGCTCTGGGGCGTAACGGATGGGCTGGCCGCGGCCCGTGATATCGCCGAGCACATTGCCCGCTTCCACCGAGGCCAGCTGGTCGCGGTCGCCGAGCAGCACGAGCCGCGCTGTAGCCGGCAGCGCCGCCAGCAGCCGGGCCATGAGCGGCAGGTCGATCATGGACGCCTCGTCCACCACCAGGCAGTCCACCGGCAGGGGATTGTCGGCATCGCGATGGAACAGGCCGTCTGCTCCGTACCCCAGAAGCCGATGGATGGTCTGGGCCTGCTCCGGAATGCGCGCCAGCACATCCGCAGCAGCACTGTCTCGGGCAGTGGTGGCGGCGGCGATACGCTGCTTGCCGCCGGCGATGGACTCGGTGAGCCGGGCCGCGGCCTTGCCGGTGGGCGCCGCCAGCGCAATGCGCAGGTCCGGTGCCTGCTGCAGCAGCAGCGCCAGTACCTTGACCACGGTGGTGGTCTTGCCGGTGCCGGGACCACCGGAGATCACCGCGAAGCGGCGTGAGACGGCGACGGCAGCGGCGATGCGCTGCCAGTCGGGCTCGTCAACAACGTCCCAGGGTGCAGGCGGAAAGAGGCGTTCCAGCCCGTCGGCGAGCCGCGCCGGATCCAGGTCCGCCGCCGGCTGCATGCGCGAGTGCAGCGCCGAGGCGACAGCAGCCTCGAAGTGCCAGTACTTGCCGAGGTAAAGCCGCGCGCGATGCCCGTCACCGTCCGCCACGCTGTCGAGGATCAGCGGCGCCTGCGCTCCAGGCCCGCCGACCCAGGGGCAGTCCCCCAGCGCTTCGAGCCAGTCACCGAGCGGCGGCGCCATCGGACCATCGGTCTCGGCGGCGGAATTCGCGAGGTCTTCCGCAAACAGCGGGCGCCCGGCGTGCTCGGCCAGGTCGACGCAGACGTCGCCGTCCAGGTTGCGCGCGCTCACCAGGGCTGCGCTCAGCGCCACGACACTATCCTCGGCAAGGCTGCAGCCGCGCGCCACAAATCCTGCAAAGTAGTAAGCCAGCGGCGGCAGCCGACCCGCCTCCATCAGCGCATACAGCGAGGGGCTCATGCCGCACCCTGCCCCGCCGCAGCGGACAGGCCCTGCGCAGCGTCGCCCCACGGCAGCACCTGCTCGTCCAGAGCATCGATGAGCGAAGGCTCCGGCCGCGTGAAAAAAACACCGCGCCCCGGTCCGGTCTCGGGGCGCATGCCGCGCATGAAGAGATAGTAGACCCCGCCAAAGTGACGCGCCGGGTCGTAGTCCGGCAACCGCGTGGCGAGCCAACGGTGCAGCGCCAGGGTGTAGAGCAGGTATTGCAGGTCGTAGCGGCGGGCGAGCATGGCCGCTTCCAAGGCAGCCGGCGCATAGTCGTCGAAACGCCGCCCGAGCAGGTTGCTCTTGTAGTCCGCAACGAAGAAACGCCCATCGTGCTCGAACACCAGATCGATGACGCCCGTCACCATGCCGGCGAAGTCGACGCCGGTGAGTGCCGGCACGGGCTGCCCCGCATGCTCGGCCAGCAGCCGGTTCAGCGCCCCGAGATCGGCGCGGTCTGTGGCGAGGTCGAAGGCCAGCTCGTTCAGGCGGCGCTCTGCCGGCAGATCCGCGAGCCGGAAGCCCTGTGCATCGAGCGGCGTCGCCACCGCGCGCTGCATCAGCAGGATGGTGTCCGGCCCGTGGCGGTGGTGATCGAGCCCGAAGCGCGCGGCATGGCGGGCGCTCAGCTGCTCGGCCTGCGCGGCGATGTCGCCGGTGAAGTCCAGATGCTCCAGCAGTAGGTGCAGGAAGGTGCCCACGTCGCTGCCGGCCGGGAAGCGCAGCGCCGGGTCGTCGTCCGGCGGTGCCGCCACCAGTGCTTCAACCTCTGGCAGCGACGCGCTCTGGGCCGCTGCGGACTCGTCATCGATGCGCTCGCCGAGCCCCGGCGGCGCCGCGTGCAGGTCGCGGGTCAGGGCCGAGAAGCTGGTGATGCGCCAGCGGGTGTCGATGTGGCCGCTGAAGGTGCGAGCGGCAGGCGGCTCGCGTTCCTCGGCAGCAACGAGTCCACCGGCCGCCAGCGCTTGCGGCAGCTCCGTGACGGTGATGGCACCGTCTGCGGCCTCAGCCAGCGCGTCCAGGTCCGGCTCCAGTGCATCGAGGCCGGCGAAGGCATCCGGCGGACCCTCCGTGAGGGCCGCGGCGTCCTGGTGCGGATGCAGCAGCCAGCCCAGCGCGGAGCGGCTCGCGTCTGTGCCACGGCTCGCGCTGCCCGCGCGGCCCCAGACGACGTAAACAGCCGACTCGGCCCGGGTCAGCGCAACATAGGCCAGACGCACGTCTTCCGCGAGGCGCTCTCGCTCGGCGAGGTGCAAGTGCGCATCTTGGTCGTCAGAGCCGATGTCGAGGCAGCGTACATGGTCGTCCGTCCGGTGGAAGCGCAGCGGCCTGTCTTTATTGGTGACCTTGCAGTTCCAGAGGTCCGGCAGGAAGACCACCGGGTACTGAAGCCCCTTGGCGGCATGCATGGTGACGATCTGCACCAGGTCCGCATCGCTCTCCAGGCGCAGCATCAGCTCGTCGCCGGCGCGCTCCGTATGCTCCCGGCGCTGGTTGCGGAACCAGCCGAGCAGCGCGTCCATGCCGGCCTCGGCGCGGGCCGCCTGCTGCAGCAGCTCGCCCAGGTGCAGCAGGTTGGTGAGGCGGCGCTCGGCATCGTCGCCGGCGGCGAGGCGCTCGGCGATGCCGGCGGGCGAGACCGGATGCGCAGCACCTTTGCCGTCGGCCGGAGTGACCCCCGTGTGCCATAACAGCTGCTGGAACAGAGCCATGAAGCCCTGCCGCTGCCAGGCCTGCTGCAGGGCCAGCAGCCGGTCCACCCAGTCCGCCCAGGCGTGCTCGTCGGCGGCAATGCGGGCGATCTCCGCATAGCCCAGCCCGAGCAGCGGGGAGGCGAGGGCCTGGCGGGCGAGCTGGCGGTCGCGCGGGTCGAGGGCCGCCGCCAGCAGCGGCTCCAGCGCCGCGGCCTCGTCGCTGAGATAGACACTGTCCCGGGCGACGGAGCCGGCGCTGATGCCACGCGCTGCCAGCGCTTGGCGGAGCGCGGTGCCGTCCCGGCGGGTGCGTACCAGCACGGCGATGTCCTTCGGCGCCAGCGGGCCTTCTTCAACCACCTTGCCGTTGGCATCCCGCTTGACCAGGTGGACCGTCCCGGCGCGTGCCCCCGCCAGCAGCCGGACGATCTCCCCGGCGACGGCGGCGTGGGCCATCACCGTCGCCTCGTCCTTGCTCGGCGGCTTCGGCTCGCCCTTCTTGTTCGGCACCAGCGGCACCGTCCACAACGTCAGCGCAGGCCGGTCCGCGTCGCCGTCCACCAGGTGGCGATGGGCCTTGTCCGCCGCCAAGCTCGGGACGAAGCCGATGGTGTCGCCAAACACGAAGGCGTCATGCTCACGGCGCGAAAAAACGGCATTCACCGCCCGCACCGCAGCAGGCGTGGAGCGCCAATTCTCGAGCAGGGTCCAACGGGCCCCGCCGTCCAGGCGCTGTTGGGCCTGCATGTAGGTAAAGATGTCGCCGCCGCGGAAGCTGTAGATGGCCTGCTTGGGATCACCGATGAGCAGGAGCCCCTTGCCCGGCCCATCAAGGTAGAGCCGGCGGAAGATGACCCATTGCAGCGGGTCCGTGTCCTGGAACTCGTCGATCATGGCCACCGGGAAGCGCTCGGTGACGGCAGCGGCGAGCGCGTCGCCGCCCTCACCTTCCAACGCATCGCGAAGGTGGGTCAACATGTCGTCATATGACAGGAGTCCCGCGTCCGACTTCGCCTTCCGGACCTGCTTCCGGGCAAAGGCGGCGGCGTCCGCCAGGGCCGCGGCGCGCAGGTCGCGGTGGATGGCTTCTAGCGCGGTGCGGATCTCGGCGCAGCGGCTGAAGAACGGGTCGTCCAGGGCCGGGTCGGTCTTGTTCTTTTTGAGCTGGGCCTGGATTACCTCAGCATCGAGGGCTTGGAAACAGGTCGGCGGCGGCCTCATCGGATCAGCAGCAAGGTAGTCGTCAAGCTCGGCCAGGCTCGCTGCCAGCACGTCCGGGTGGAAAGGTGTCTTCTGGGCTCGCTTCAGGGCCGGGCTGCCGAGCAACGCTGCCGATAACCGCGCTCGCTCCTGTCGCCACTCCGCGGCGATGCCAGCCAATTGCGGCAGCAACGCGTCGAAACGCCCCAGCACGCCGGGTGCGTCGAACACCGCAGGCAGCAGCGCGGGCTGCGGATTGCTCAGCAGGGGGTCGAGCTGCCGGCGGAAGCCGTCCAAATCCCCAACCGCGGATTGGAAGAGCTCGGCCTCCGCGGCGGTGAGCGGATAGGCCGTGCGCCGCCACCAGTCCTGCACCGCGGTGCGCCACAGCTCGCTGTCATCGGTGAGGACCTCGAGGCCAAAGCCCTGGCCGCTGTTGAAGGCAAACTCCGTCAGCGCCCGCTGGCAGAAGCCGTGGATGCTGAGCACCGCGGCCTCGTCCATGGCGCGCACGGCGAGCCTGAGGCGGCGGATGGCGACGTCCAGCTCAGGACCGGCGCGCAGCTGCGCCGCCAGCATCTGCAGGAACTCGTCATCGCTCGTACTCCCCTGCTCCAGCAGCGACAGCGCCTGGGACAGCCGGGCTCGCAGACGCCCGCGCAGCTCATCGGTGGCGGCGTTGGTGAAGGTGACCACCAGCACCTCACTCACCTCGCGGCCGTCCAAGATCTGCCGCAGATACAGGTTGGCGATGCTGTAGGTCTTGCCCGTGCCGGCGCTGGCCTCGATGAGGTGTGCGCCGGTGAGCGGGAAGCTCAGCATGGCCGGGTTGTCCAGCGTCCTAGGGCTCATGCGTCCGCTCCCGTCGCCAGCAGTGGGCCGTAGAGGGCGAGGGCCAGGCGCGCGAAATCGGGGTGGGCCAGCGGGTCGCCGGTCACGTCACGGAGCACCAGCTGCACATAGGGGTCGTCGCGGTCGCCGGGAATGTCGTTGAAGCTGTTGCCGTCCCAGGCAGTCCTTGCCGCGCTGTACGCCCGGCCCTGCGCAGCCTCGTCGTCATCGTCCCAGCGCTCGGCGAGCGCGAAGCTGGACTCGCGGAAAATGGGCAGCGGGCGCTGCATGCCCTGCCGGTAGAGGGTCACCAGCTCGCACAGCCGGGCGCGGGCCTCGGTCTGCGGCAGGGGGGCGGCGAGCACGAAGCCTTTTTCCTGGCCGAGCAGCCAGGAAGGCTCAGGCTCGCTCACTAGGTTCGCATCCGCCACCGCCCAACGCCCCAGGTGCGCAAGCCAGAGCCTGAGCCGGTCCTCGCCGCGCAGCTTGCCGGCGCGCCAGCGCATGAGCCCGAGGCCAGGGTAGAGACCGCCCACCTGACCCGTGAGCCGCCAAGGGCCGGCGGGGTCGTCGGCGCAGGTGAGGTCCAAATCCAGCCGGGCGGCGGTCTGCCCGACGCAGGGCGCCAGATGCTCTTGCAGCCCGACAAGGCTCTGCTGCTGCTGGTCCAACGCTAAGGCGCCGAAGGCGCCGTGGGGCAGCAGGCCCGCGG
>NZ_JAIFKJ010000308.1:1422-4615 GCF_019695415.1 Thiohalocapsa sp. | reverse complement strand
TGACCATTCGCCAGAGGCCGATGGCCGCCAGGACACCGGCCGACAGCCCCAGGTAGTCCGTGACACAGAAGGTGCCGACGATGGCCGGGGGCCCCTGGAGGCCCGCAGCCACGTAGATCATCAGCGGCGGTAGGAAGGACAGCCGCAGCTCCCGGCCGAGTTCCAGCACCGTGCGATCGAGCCATTGGTAGGTGCGCGTCCACATGGGAGCGGTAGATGTGGGGCGGCGGGGTCCAGCGCAACTGAGGTGGGGGCGGCGCTGGTGTCGCGGCTCTCGATGGGGTCGGAGTAAGGGCGCTGTGCCGGGGGCGCTAGTCAGTTCCAGGCCAGGGCGGCGCGGGTGTGCCAGTAGGTGTCGGGGGCTTCCGGCAGCGTTCCAGCCGCGGCTTCGGCGTCTGTGTCCCAGTTGATCGTGGTCGCCGCCAGGTTGGCTTGCAGCTGCGCCGTGGTGGTCGCGCCGCTCAGCACCACGTCGGCCCAGGGCTGGGCGAGTGCTGCGGCGAGGGCCACGGCATCGAGCCCGACGCTGAAGCGCGCCGCGAGCTCGCTGAGCCGCTGCCGGCGCTCGGCGAAGCCGGGCGCGTCATTGCGGTCGGTGAGCCGGCCGTTGGCGAGCGCCTCCTTGACGATGACGCCGAGGCCTTGGGTATGTGCCTCTGCCAGTGCGGCACCGGCGGAGGGCTCCAGCAGATTCCAGGTCGCCTGCACCGCATCGAACAGCGCCACGCCGTCCACGCGGATGTCCATGGCCCGCCGCAGCACGTCTGCCTGCGTCGGGCCGCTCAGCGTGAGCCCGATGCGCAGGCCGTCGGCCTTGAGCCGCGCCAGTGCGCGGTGGACCTGGGGGTCGTCCAGTACGCCGCTGTCGAAGGTGGCGGAGTGGATCTGGTACAGGTCGAGCCAGTGGCCAAGGTGATCGCGGGTCTCGGCCCACTGGCGTTCCAGCACCGCCAGGCGGTGGTCCTTGACCTCGTGCTTGTCGGCGTCTACCTGCCAGTCCGCGGTGTAGGTGTAGCCCCACTTGGAGCCGACGGTGACGGCATCCGCCGGGACCTGCCGTGCGGCGAGCCAGGCGCCCAGGAAGGCCTCACCGCGGCCATAGGAGCGTGCGGCGTCGAAGTAGCGCACGCCCGCATCCCAGGCCGCATCCAGGACCTGCCAGGCGCGCGCCTGCATGGCCTCGACGCTGCGGCCGTCATGGTAGTCCTCGCCGTGACCCAGGTTGATGTAGCCGGGGCGGCCGAGGGCTGCCATGCCAAGGCCAAGACGCAGGGCCTGGCTGCGGCCGTGGGCGAAGGGGTTTTCGGAAGGTGCTGTCTGCGGCATCGCGCTGCCCCGCTGCATGTCCGGCCGGCGATGGCCCCGGCAGCCGCTGCTGGCGTGTCCGACACGGCCTGCGCAGGTCCTGGACGGGTGGGGCAGTCGCCTCTGAGTGCAATCATCTCCCGCATTGACGCAATGGTGTTCTGGTCGGGCCGAGACAAGGTGCGGTCCCTGTGCTCCGCCGGCGAGGGTGCGGCGGCGAGCCGACCGACTGTGGATCCGGGCTCGGGTCCGGGCGCCGACGCGCCAGCCCCGGCAGGCATGCGATGATGGCGCCTCATGCCGCCGTCGGGCATGCTCGGCCGTCGCCCGCCTCGGTGCCCGGCCGCGCTCGCGGCTGCGCCCCGTCCGCATGCCCGGTGTCGTGATGCCCATCTCCCCGTCGCTGCTGTTGACGCTCGGGCTCCTGTCCGCACTGACGCCCTTCGCTGTCGACATGTACCTGCCGAGTATCCCGGCCATCGCCCGGGACCTGGGCGCGCCCGTGTCCCTGGCACAGCTCAGCGTCACCCTGTATCTGGGCGTGTTCGCCGCAGCGCAGCTGCTGCTGGGGCCGCTGTCGGACGTGCTCGGCCGACGGCTGCCGGTGGCGGCGGGGCTCGCGGTGTTCGCGCTGGCGGACGTGGCCTGTGCGTTGGCGCCCAATATGACGGCCATGCTCGCGGCCCGCGCCGTGCAGGCGCTGGGCGGCGCGGCGGTGGCGGTGACCGTGCCGGCGCTGGTGCGGGACCTGTTCGAGCGTGACGACTATGCCCGCGTCATGGGGCTGGTAATGCTGGTGATGGGCCTCGCCCCGCTGCTGGCGCCGAGCCTGGGCGGGCTGGTGGTGGTGGTCGGGAGCTGGCGCTGGGTGTTTGCGGTGCTGCTGGGCATCACGGCGGTCACCGCCGTGCTCTTCTTTCGGCAGTTGCCGGAGACCCTGTCGCCAAAGCATCGGCATCGACTGGACCCGGCGTCAGTCGCACGCAACTACGGGCTGCTGCTGCGCCACCGGGCCGCGCTCGGCTACCTGCTGACGGGCATGGGGAGCTTCGGCGGCATGATGATCTTCATCGTCGCCTCCCCATTCGTGTACATCGAGCTGCACGGGGTGCCCGCGGGCTGGTTCGGACCGCTGTTCGGCATCAACATTGCCGCGGCGATGGCGTTCTCGTATCTCAATGCGCGCTGGGTGCCGCGCTTCGGCGCTGAGCGGCTGTTGCGCGCGGGGCTCATGGTGCAGGGCGCGGCGGCGTCGGCGCTGCTCCTGCTGGGGCTGCTGGCGGCGGTGCTGGGCGCGGCACCTCCGCTCTGGCTCATCGCGCTTGGCGCCGGCGGCTACATCGCCATGGCCGGGGTGGTGATGGGCAATGCCATGGCGGGCTTCATGGCCTACTTCCCGCGCATGGCGGGCACGGCGTCGGCCTTCGCCGGAGCAGGGCGCTTCGGCTTCGGAGCACTCGCCGGTACACTTGCGAGCCTGGCGCACAATGGCACCGCGCTGCCGCTGCTGCTCGGCATGGGGCTCTGCGGTCTGCTGGCGGTGGGTACGTACCAGCTCCTCTGTTGCAGCGCGGTGCCGGCGGCGGCGCGGGTGCGGCAGTCGGACGTGGACCGGCCGCCGCCTTCTGTCCGATGAGCACCGAGCACCGGGCGGGAGCAGCGCAGCCCGCCGCCGGCTTCAGCGGGTGCTGATGCGCCCGAGCACCTCGAGTCTCGCGCCCTCCGGGCGTACCAAGACGATCTCGCCCGAGCCCGGAAACACGTCCGTGAGGGCTGTGATGTTCACTTGGTGAGTGACCAGCACAAGCGGCGGCGCGCCAGGCCGGGTTTCGGCTCTGATGAGGTCGATCGCCGCGGCGGTGCGCTCCGGCTCGGCGTCTCGGTTGCG
>NZ_JAIFKJ010000308.1:0-1322 GCF_019695415.1 Thiohalocapsa sp. | reverse complement strand
CACGTCCGCCACGCCGGCCCCGTCGATCATGATGCCGCGGGCGGCGTCCACCACGTGCTTGAGCGGCATGAGCTGCGAGAGCCACTGCGCGGCGGTACTGGTGCCCTCCATAGAAAACCAGATGCCGGAGAGCAGCACCATGGGCCAGGCCATGAGATTGAGCAGGCCGTCGGCCAGCTCTTCGGTGCGCAGGCGCGAGGCCACCAACAGCCCCAGGCTGACCATGCACAGCCCGCCCGCGAGATAGACGAGCACCAGGGCCGCGTAGGAGCCGCGCATCGGAAAGTCAAGAATGGCGAGCGCGCCCAGGTAGACCACGGCACTGGAAGCCATGACCACCATCAGCCGCGAGACGACCTGTGCAGACAGGAACTCCATCGGGCGCAGCGGCGTCGCCTTGAGCCGGCGCAGCACGCCGTTCTTGCGGTAGCGCACCACCACCCAGCCGACGCCCCAGAGGCTCGAGAACATCACATTCATCGCGAGCACGCCGGGTAGGACCCAGTCGGCGTAGCTGAGCGCCTCGCCGGCCGCGAGCCGGCGCTCCGGCTGCGCCGTGTCGGTGCGGGCATGGGCACCCAGCAGCAGCCGCTCGGTGATCTGGCCGTTGGGTGACTCGGGGTTGACCCAGTAGCCTGTCACCGCACCGGCTGGGCCGCGGGCATCCACCAGGAGGTCCAGCTGATGGCGGGCGATCTTGGTGACAGCGGCGTCCTGCTCCGAGACGGGCACGAAGTTGATGTACGGGGTCGTGAAGAAGCCCGTGTCCGCCTCAGCGGTCTCAGGGTCGCCAAGCACGCCCACCTTGAACAGGTCATCCGGCCCGCCGCCGAAGATGAACGCGAACGCGACGATCATCATCACCGGCATCATGATGTTCCAAATGAGCCCCGCGCTGTCGCGGTAGAACTCGCGGTTGCGGGCGATGAGGATAGCTGTGATGCGGTGCCACATGAGGGAGAGTTTCGAGTTGCGAGTTTCGAGTGATGAGGTTCGAGGGGCTAGGGGCGCGGCCTCGCACCGCGCTCCTCGGTACTCGTAACTCGTTACTGAGTATTTGTCACTCGCCCCTAAGCGCGAAGCGAATGCCCGGTCAGCTTGAGGAACAGGTCCTCCAAAGTCGGTGTCTCCACCCGCAATGCCGTGAGCCCGGCGCCGATGCGCTCCAGGTATTCGAGCACCGGCTGCACCTCGTCGGTTTGCAGCTCGATCTCGTGCTCGCCGCGGAAGGCGTAATCCGGCAGCGGCTCGCCGGCGGGCCATGCGGCCGCGGGCAGGCGCACCACAGCAGGGGGGAAGTGCTCGCGCACCAGCGCCCGTGG
>NZ_JAIFKJ010000140.1 GCF_019695415.1 Thiohalocapsa sp. | reverse complement strand
TACGGTTCGTTCACCCTCGAAGCGCCGTTGCTCGAATGCAGTGATCGCCGCGATTCCGGGCTGCGGTACGAATTAAACGTGGCTGCGCCGCAGCAGGCCCAACGCCCCCTCACGCCGCGCTGATCCGGCCTGCGTCGTGCCAACACCGGCCATGGCTTAACAGGGTCGGCACTGTCGGCACTGAACTACCGCCATGCCTTCGAGTTACACCTTGCCCAGCAGGGGGTCAGCTTCTACAAGACTTGAGTTCGTTCGGGCCCGAATGTTCGTTGTTTCATGATGTACCTTCTATGGTCAGGGGCTCAGCCGCCTCGCCGGTGACGCTGCTGCCCAGCGCGGTTGAGATCGCCGTCGCCGCCGCCAATACCCTCGGCCCCAGGTCGACGGTCATCTGGTCCATGCTGTAGTGCAGCGTCAACACCGAGATGCCGACCGTCCCCACGACGCGGTCCTCGTAGTTCCAGATCGGCGCGGCAAAACACATCAGCCCGTCGGCGTACTCCTCGCGATCGAGCGCGTAGCCCTGCTCGGCGACCTGGCGCAGCTCCGCCTTGAGCCGCTGCCTGGTGGTGATCGTCTGATCGGTGTGTTTGCGGGGTCGAGCCGCGATGACCCGGTCCAACAGCGCCGCCCCCCCGTAGGCCAGCAGCACCTTACCGGGGGCGCTGCAGTGCAGTTCGTAGCGGCCGCCGACCTGGGCGGCGATTTTCAGCGGCCCGGTGGCGTCGAGATGCTCGAGGTAAAGCACGTGCAGGTTGTCGAGCACGCCGAGATACGTGCTCTGGCCGGTCGTCTGCCACAGATCGCGCACCGGTGCCGCGCCGGCCGCCCGAATGTCCAGCCGCGCCACGGGCTTGCTGGTGTGGTGGAACGGGCGCAGGCCCATCGTGTAGCCGCCGCTTTCGTGCTTGACCACCCACGCCGCCCGCTCGAGCGTCCGCAGCAATCGGAAGGTCATGTTGCCGTTGAGACCAAGCCGCCGGCCGATCTCGGCCTGTGACAACGGCACAGGGCTCTCGCAAAGCAACTCGACCACCCGGATCGCCTTGGTCACCGCGGGAGATTCGTAGCTCATGCTGTTCGTCCTGTCATGGTGATATGCATACTACAGTTATTTCACTACTGTCCCAACGTTTGAGCTTTGAGTTTCTACAAGTGACCGCCATTCATCGGGCTGCGCAAAACCATGGCCTGCATCGACTTGAGCTTGCTCCGATCATACGGCTTTTCCGTCAGTCAAGGGCAGCCCGAGTTGCGCCGTTCCAAGGGTGAATCGGGCCTGAGGCCCCTGGGGCGGCTTCGACGGGTCTACGGCCGGACGCCCGCCCGGGACGTCGGTCCGGCCGCCTTGAAACCGCTCGTGGGCGTTCGGCCCGATATGGAGGCCGGTGCTTTCATTTCCCGCTGATGGGGACGGGGAGGTAGTCGAACACGTTGACGTCGGCGGGTTTGGTGGCGGGGCGTCCGTTGCAGGTGGCGTACATGGCAAGGGAGAGGACGGTGAACCCGCCGGGGAGCTCGGGGCGCAGGGCGCGGGTGTTGACGGGCGCGGACGCGGGCGGGGGG
>NZ_JAIFKJ010000456.1 GCF_019695415.1 Thiohalocapsa sp. | reverse complement strand
TTTGACCGCGACGGCTACAGCCCGGCCTTTCTGCGCGCGATGAACGACAAACGGATCGCCTGTCTGACCTACCACAAGTACGCCGACGGCGATTGGCCGCTGGAGGAATTCCAGACCGTCGAGGTCGAGCTGGCATCGGGCGCCCGCGTGTCGATGGAGCTGGCCGAGCGTGGCACCTGGCTCGGCGGCAAGCTGTGGGTGCGGGAGATCCGCAAACGCACCGCCAGCGGCCATCAGACCGCAGTGATCGCCACCGACTACCGCGCGGACCCCGGCCCCATGGCGGCGGCGATGTTCGCGCGCTGGTCGCAAGAAAACTTCTTCCGCTACATGCGTCAACACTACGGTCTGGACCGCTTGGTCGACTATGGCGTCGAGGCGATTCCTGACACCATACCGGTGGTCAACCCCGTGCATCGTCAACTCGACGGGCGGGTGCGGAGCCTCAACGGCAAGCTTGCGCGTAAGCGTGCCGCCTTCGCGGCCCTGACCCTCGAGGGCGACATCGACCCCAAGAAGATGGCGGCGTTCGAGCACAAGAAGGCTGCGCTGCAAGAGGAGCTGGAGGCCCTGGAAAGCGAGCTCGAGGCGCTTCGGGCACAGCGTCGGGCGGTCAAGCGGCACATCACGATCGCCGAGCTACCGGCGGAGGAGCGCTTCAAGCAGCTCAGCACCGCGAGCAAGCAGCTGATCGATACGATCAAAATGGTGGCCTATCGTGCCGAGACCGCGATGGTACAGATGGCACGGGAAGTGATGCAGCGTACAGACGATGCCCGGAGTTTATTACGCGGGTTGTACGCCACCGAGGCCGATCTCATTCCGGACGAAGCGGCGGGCACTCTCACTATTCGCGTCCATCACCAAGCCAATCGTTCTAGCGATAAAGTGATCCGTCACCTTTGCAATGAACTCAATCAAACAGAAACCGTCTTCCCCGGCACATCTTTACGCCTGGTGTATGAGTTGGTATCGAATGAGAGCAATGACACTTCCGTCCGCTCGGATGAATTGGAATGCGCATGACCTATTTCGACTCGGCGCTCATTCACCACGCTGCCGATGGGTTGCCGAAAACCGGGGTCATCACAGAATCCGGGAAGTCAGGAGGTCTGAAGGTGACCTGGCGCCCGCTGGGATAGGTGATGCCGGTGAGCTGGTCGGCGGCGTCGTAGTCGTAGGCGACGGTGAGGCGGATGCCGGCCAGGGTCTGGGTGGCCTCGGCCAGGGTGCCGCGGGCATGGTAGGCGTAGCCGAGGCTGAGGTCGCCGCTGTCGATGCCGGTCAGGCGGCCGAGGCCATAGAGGCCCTCGTCGTAGCGGTAGTCGATGGCGGGCTCGGGGACGACCCGGGGACGGGACGACCCGTGGACACCCACGTTTCCAACGGTCCTGTCCGAGCGGACGACCAGCCGCCTACTTCGTGACGCAAAAGGAGGAACGGGAGTAAGGAGTAAGATGGGTGTCCTCGAGTCTGCTCGTTGCGCGATTTTAAGGAAAGTGGGTGTCCTCGATTCCTCGATTCCTCGATTCGCGCGTCGATTCGCGCGATTCCCGCGTGAACCAGTG
>NZ_JAIFKJ010000454.1 GCF_019695415.1 Thiohalocapsa sp. | reverse complement strand
CGGGTTAGGGGAGGGGAAAGGGGCGCGCGCGGCCCGCGCGCGGCTGGTGTTGCGCTGGCCTAGAAGCGGTGCGTGAGGGTGCCGCGAATGATGACGTCGTCCTGCTGCGCCTCGCCGGTGTTCGGATCCGGGGCGGTCTGAACGTCCCTCATCTCGAATTTCGTTTCGTCCGGCGCGCCGTAGAGCAGCTCAAGCCCGAAATCGAACTTCGGCAAGGTTCCAATGTAGCCGATGCCTGGAATGTTCAGCGGTGTGCCCTCGCTGTCCCCTGGGCTGGCGGATGTCGGGTCGATCATGCGCAGCGCGGGAAGCTCATCCTGCACCGGCGTGCCGGGCGCGGACCTTAGTTCCGCGGGCGCTTCAACCACGGCCGTGCCAGGCACGGATGGCGCGCTGTCCACTTCGCTGAAGGCGGATGCCGCGCCCGATCCGATGACGAGGCCGGCCACGCCTGCAAGAACTGTCAATGCTAATTTGCGCATAGGTCTTACTCCCGCTGCTACGCTCAACATGGCTCCACGCCGCGGCGGATGCAAGTTTCTCCCGCGAACTCTTAAGCACTTGTTAAAGAACGAGAAATCAGGGCGAGATTGTGAATCTGTGTTGCACACGCAACAGGAGATAGGCTGCAAACTCAGGTTGTTGCGGCCTGATCAGAGCGCAAAATCAGGGGGTTCGCGCGCCTCGGGCCGGATTCCCACAGCTTATGCACAGGACGCGGGCCTGTCCGGCGAATCGAAGGCGACTCAGACGCCGTCCGCAAGCACCCCGAGCATCAGCACGATATAGCCGGCCAGCAGGAGCCAGAAGGAGACGTCGGTGACGAACGGAATGTAATGCACCACGCCCGCCACGCCGAGACCGGCCAGAATGACGGACATCAGAAACACGCTGAGCCGCGGCCGGTAGAGTCGCATCCAGCACCTCCCTATCAGCGCCGTTTCAGCCGGCCGGGCGTCAAAATCCCTTCAGCACATTGCCGAGCGCCAGCAGCAGGAACGCCGCCAGAGCGATGTAGAAGCCCGGGATCGGGACATAGATTGCGACCTGCGGGACGAACTGGACCACGAGCGCCAGGATCGCAATCAGCAAGGACAGGCGGAAAGTCAGCTTGGTCGGCGGCGACAGCATCATCTGTGTTACTCCCCCGTTAACGCCCGACGCCGTTGCAGATAGACGATAAGGGGGTCGGCTGGCAAGCGGGATCGCCGCCGCCGGCCGCCGCGGCGCGCAAGCGTGGCCCTCGCGCCGCTCAGGAAAGGCTGGCGCAGAACCGCTGGATGCGCTTGCAGGCCTCTTCGAGCGCCTGCGTCGAGGTCGCGTAGGAGATGCGGAAGAAGGGCGACAGCCCGAATGCCTCGCCGTGGACCACCGCCACGCCTTCATCCTCCAATAGCGCCGTCACGAAATCCTCGTCGGTGTGCAGCGTCTTGCCGGCCGGCGTCGTCTTGTTCATGCAGCCGGCGCATGAGGGGTAGACATAAAACGCGCCTTCGGGCGTCGGGCAGTCGAGCCCGGGCGCCTGGTTCAGCATCGAGACGACCAGATCGCGCCGTTCCTTGAAGACC
>NZ_JAIFKJ010000473.1 GCF_019695415.1 Thiohalocapsa sp. | reverse complement strand
TGTTTGTATGTTTGCGTGTGGATGTGTTTTTGTTTTTTCTGGATGCGGGGACCACCGGGATGTAAACTGGGTCGCGCGTGGGCAGCGTCAGAGGTGGATAAGGGACAGGTTCACGTGCACGACGGCGGGGTCGAAGGGCACGGCGAAGAAGGTCAGGAAGTCCTCGGCGCTTTCCAGCTCGTCGAGGGCGTCGTCGAAGTCCTCCAGGGTCTCAGGCGGCGCGATGCTGGTCATGGTGGGTCTCCGGGCTGTGATTGGCGGCTAGGGTCGAGCGTCAGTGCGCTGGCGCTCGGGTTAGGAAGACTCGGCCTCTGGACTGTTGGATTTGGCGGCGCCGCGGATCCAGCGTACCTTGTCGCCGTGCGCGGCGGCCTCGTCGCGGCCGACGGCGTCCTCGGCCCAGCGCAGCAGTGCGGCGGCGCCGAGCCGGTCTTTGCGGTCGAACTGGACGACCTTGGCCAGGCGCTCGCGGGCCTCGGCGGGGCGGCTCAGGCGCAGCAGCAGGTATCCGGTGCCTTTCAGCGCCATCAGCAGGAAGCGCGTCAGGGGCATGGACTGCTGCACGGCGTGGCCGAAGCGGGCCTCATCGAGGCGGCGCCAATCGGTGTCGATGCCGAGCTCGCGGGCGGCGACGGCGATACAGCGCTCGGCGACGTCCAGCGCGTCCGCGCAGCGGTGGCGGTAGAAAAAGAACCGATACAGGGCCACCAGCACGGTGAGATGGTCTGCTGCGAGGATCTGCGCGCGCATGAGCCGCTGCTCGGCGGCGTCGGGATCCTCGGCGTAGAGATCCGATGCCTGCGTGATGAGCGCGGCCGCGGGCGCCGGCAGCGGGCGCTCGAAGTACATTTCGTCGACGACGATGTCGAGCAGATCCATGGCGCTTGCGTCGGTTCCGGAGCGGCGACTGGCGACTTGCCGGCCCTCAGGCAGGGTCTGTCGCCATTGCCGTGCCTGTTGCTGCCGGCACCGGCGCGCTCGCCGCCAGCTCGTCCAGGAAGCGGCGCAGATCGGCACCCTCAGGCGCATGCTTGGTCTGCGTCACGAAGCGGCGCACCAGCGGCAGCAGACGCTCGGCCTGGGCATCGTCGATGGCCGTGGCCAGCAGCGAAGCATAGGCCATCTGCACCGCGTGCCGGCCGGAGTGCTTGCCGAGCACCATGCGGTGGCTGCGGCCCACCTCGGCGGGATCGATGCCCTGGTAGTTGTGCGGGTCCTTGAGCAGGCCGTCCACGTGGATGCCTGCCTCGTGGGTGAAGGCGCCGTCACCCACCAGGCTCTTGTGCCAGGCTACGGGATGGCCGGAGGCGGTGGCGACGAGCTTGGACAGGGCCTCGAAGCGGGTCAGGTCGACGCCGGTGTCGATCTGGTGCACGTGCCTAAGGCCCACGACAACCTCCTCCAGTGCCGCGTTGCCGGCGCGCTCGCCCATGCCGTGGACGGTGGTGTTGACGTGGGTGGCGCCGCCGCGCACCGCGGCCAAGGTATTGGCGGTGGCGAGACCCAGATCGTCGTGGGCGTGCATCTCGATCTCGCAGCTGCAGGCGGAGGCAAGGTCATGAATGCGCTCGCAGGTGCCGAAGGGGTCCAGTAGGCCCACGGTGTCTGCAAAGCGCACGCGGCGGGCGCCGGCGCGCTGTGCAGCGTCGGCCACCTGCTTAAGGAAGTCCGGGTCCGCCCGGGAGGCGTCCTCCATGCCGACGCCCACGCTCAGACCCAGGTCCAGCGCCGTGGGCACCAGCCGTGCGATCTGCGCCAGCACCCAGTCGCGGTCCCGGCCGAGCTTGCGGGCGATCTGCTGGTCCGATACCGGCATGGACAGGTCCACCAGCTGCACGCTTAAGTTCCGGCAGGCGGCGATGTCCGCCGGCAGCATGCGGGCCCAGACCATGAGACGGGCGCCCAGGCCGAGATCCGCCGTGGCGCGGATGGCCTCGCGCTCTTCCTCGCCCATGGACGGGATACCGACCTCGAGCTCCGGCACGCCGAGGGCATCCAGGCCGCGGGCGATGGCGAGCTTTTCTTCCAACGAGAAGGCGACGCCGGCCGACTGCTCACCGTCGCGCAACGTGGTGTCGTTGATGGTGATCAGTGTCCGCGGCGGGCGGTGGCTGGCGGCGGCTTGGCGCTGCATCGGGCTCTGCATCGGCCTGCTCCACGAAGAGATTGCACGGAGTTCAAGCAAGCCCCGGGCCAGCCGCTCAGATCCCTTGGAATCAGCGGTCTAGCCTGATGCTGTGGTGGTCGGTGGGCGCTTTGCGACAGCGCCGGCAGGCCGTTGTCGGGGATGCGACGTGGATGGGCTGTGACCTGAAGGGTGCTGCGTTTTGAGCGGGTCAACAGCCGATCCGACTCGGCGAGGTGCGCAGGACGCCCGGCTGGTTTCCGGCAGATCTTCAAGCCCCGGCTCACCTTGGGTCAGGACCTCGGCGTTGCTCCAGGGTGTTCGAACCCGACGTTGTATCGTGCAGTGAGTATTGCGGGCGCGTCACCCTGTACCTGCCGCCCGCTGCAGCTTATGCTTCGGCTCAAGCTCGCTGCGGTGTCCTGGCCGCGAGCTTTGCTGGTGCTGCATCGACTGTGCTGGGGCCCCGACGTGCGGAGGGCACTTGCGCAGCGGCACTGGAGGCCAACGACGCCACAGGAGGCAATGCTTGATGATTGTGTACCATCGATGGGCTTGGGGCGTGCTGCTGACGTCTGCAATTGTCGCGGGCAGGCCCGCGTATGCGGCATGCGAGGGCGACGCTGCTAACGGTTTCACGTGCACTCCGGCCGGGCCTGTCGCCATCGGCGCCGTTTTCGCCGCCGACAGCGGCGATGCGCGCCGGAACATCTCAATCACCCTGGTCAACGAGCTTCTCGAGGAGGAAGGAGAAGAGATCGGGCAGGGCGCGGGCGATGCGCTGGGCTTCGATCTCTTCGCCTCGGTGCTCTATGGCAACACCGACCAGGACACGAGCAATATACCCGGGTACGAGAGCGATACCTGGGGCGGCACCGTTGGCGTGCGCTGGCGCGGTGTCGAGTGGTTCGCCGGGGCGGCGGTGGACTACTCCACCGAGGATGCCGACTTTGACAACGACGCGGGCGGGCTCAATACGGACGAGCTGGGCTTCCAGGTCTTCGGGACCTGGCTCCCGGCGGCGGTTCCGGGACTCTTCGCCACGGCGGCCGTGCGGTATGCGAGCCTGGACATCGACACTAGCCGCAGATTTGTGTCCGCACCGGACAGCACCTTCAATGCGGATCTGGTGAATGTCGCCAAGGGCAATACCGGTGGCAGCCGGCTCAGCCTGCTCGGCGGTGCGGGCTACAACTGGGTATTGCCGGCACAGACGGTCCTCGTTATGAGCGCTTGGCTCGCGTACAACGACTACGCCATCGATGGCTATCGGGAAACTGGGGCGCTGCCCCAGTCAACTGATCTGGAGTCGGGCAATCTCGTCTTTGCGGACGACGACTATTCGACCCTCGATGGCATGCTGTCTCTGGGTCTGTCGCGCACCTTCCCCACAAACTTCGGGCGCATCGTGCCAGAGCTGTCTTTCAGTTATGTGCATGAGTTCGAGAGCCCGACCCGCACCATCGACGCGGCGCTGGTGGACGTCCTGCCCGAGGATCCGGAAAACCGCAACATCAGCTTCCGTACCTATGAGTCGGACGAAGACTACTTCCGCCTTGGCGCCGCCGTTACCGCTGAGCTGAACACAGGCACCAGCCTGTTTCTCACCTACAGCGGCACCGCGGGCCATGACCTGCGCCAGGAGCACCTCGTGACGCTCGGTGTGAATCACGCATTTTGACTCTCACTGACTGCCTCGGCCCCGCGGTGCATCGAGGCTCCTCAGTATCCTGCGCCAATGGGCGGACCAGCCGCTTCGGTGACCGGTATCGGGCAGCACCCGCAGGGTGCTGCCCAAGCGCTGGGCCGCCGGCCGTAGAAGAGCGACCGGCACGTTGCTGTCTCGCGCTGCCGCGTAGTGGGCTTGCGCGATCCGCTCAGGGAGTGCCCCATCTGCCAAAGGATTCATCGAGCCGTGGAGGGGGCTGAGCCCATGGTGCGCGGTCCAGGCGTCCGGATCCAGATTGCCTGCCAGCGTGATCACGTCCGTGACGTTCGGTAGTCGCCGCGACAGCAGCACCGCCAGCGCGCCCCCGCCGCTGTGACCCACCAACCGCAGCGGCCGTCGCTCCGGGTTAAGTCGGCGTAGTGCCGCCGCGAGGCTCGTTACCACGGCGTCGCCATAGCGTGCCTTGGTCCAGATGGCGGGCTCGCAGCCGGGGGCATCCGCGAGCCCGTGGTAGCAGGGTCGGCCGAGCAACAGCCGCGGCGCTGGATCCAGGGCCATCAACGCAGGTATGACGGGATGACGCGGTGTTGGGTCCGCAGCGGCCAGTGACCGGCGTACATACGGGCGTCCGTCACCGGTGAGGTAGACATGCAGTGACGCCGACTCATGCATCGCCGGCTGTGCCCTGGGCCGGTACACCACATGGATGAAGGGATCGCCCGCCACGGTCTCGCGGATCAGCCCGTATCCTTCCGCGATCGCATCGAAGCCTGTTGCGCTGCCGGCACAACCGGCGCAGCAGATCATCGATGCGAGGTACGTCGCAGCAACTGCT
>NZ_JAIFKJ010000016.1 GCF_019695415.1 Thiohalocapsa sp. | reverse complement strand
CCAGCCAGATGCCCGTTATTGTTCCGCGCATCTGCGGGGTCTGTTCGACCGCTCATCACGTAGCCAGCGTTGAGGCGCTGGAGGATGCCTACGGCGTGACGCCGCCTCCGTTGGCCAACACGATCCGCGAGCTGCTCATGCTGGGGCAACTGATCCAGAACCAAGCGACATCCGTCTTTCTCTTCACCATGCCCGACCGGCTGGGCACGGCGAGCATCTTCCAGCCGATGGGCGAGGGCAACGCCGAGCAGGATCGGGCCGTGCTCGCCACTCAGGCGCTCAAGGTGCGGAAGGCGGGGACGGACCTGATCTCGCTGAGCGGCGGGCAGTTCATTCACCCCATCAAGGCTACTGTGGGGGGCGTGACCAGCGGCGTGGCCTCCGAGCCGGCCGCCGAGATGCGCCAGCAGATTGCTGAGGCGATCCCCATCGCCTGTGAGCTCTTCGACTGGTACTGGGAGATGTCCGTCGCCCTAAGGGATCGCATCGGCACCTGGGGAGACGATCAGCCGACCTACTACATCAGCTCCACCGGCGACACCTGCCCGAACTACGACGGTCAGCCCGGCCAGGATCTGATCCGCGTCCTCGACCCCGCAGGTGAAGAGTGTGAGGCCTTCGCGGCCTGCGATTTCCGGGAGGTGCTGACCTTCGAGGAGGCGGACTATAGCTATGCGGGGCGGACGAGCTATCACGACGAGGTGATGCGGGCCAACAGCCTGGCGCGTATCAACATGACGCGAACGCTGGGCACGCCGCGGGCGAATGCGTACCTCGGCCGGTTCCGCGAGACCTTCGGACAGCCGGCGCACGCCATTCTCCTCTTCGACCTCAGCAGGGGCATCGAGTTGGTCTACGCTATGGAGCGGGCGCTGGAGATCCTGGAGCAGCCGCTGGATGGCGGGAAGACAGCCGTGCCCCACACGCCCCGGGATGGGGAGGGCTATGGACTCGTGGAGGCCCCCCGCGGTCCCTTGATCCACCATTACCGCATCAAGGACGACGTCATCGCCGACGCCGAGTTCATCATCCCCACGGTTCATAACACGAAGGCGATTGAGCGGGCGCTGAACGTAGCGGCCCGGCGCTACGTCACGTCAGAGCGGATCGACATGGAGCTGGAGCAAGCTGTGGGCCGGGTGGTGCGGGCATTCGATCCGTGCATCGCCTGCGCCACGCAGTAGGGAGAGATGAAAACCACCGGTGTCACATCCATCGGACGCCCGACCGTCCCTGATTAGCCCACCAACCGTGCCATCGCCATCCTCATCCTCCTCGTCGCCATCGGCGGCTTCCTGCTCCGGCGCCGCGCCGGGTAAGCCTGGACCGCCAAGGCGAGTGTATCGCACCCACGACGAGGCGGAGTCTGACCTCTTCTACTAGATCGAGGCGTTCTACAACCGGCATCGGCTCCATTCCTCACTGGACTACTGCAGCCCGGATGAGTACGAACGACGCTACTACGAGGAGCAGAAATCCGCTTAATCCTCTGCCCACCAAATCGGGTGAACTCCAGCTACAAATCTAAGCAGCAGGGGGTATATGATTGATAAGGTGCAGGGGGGATGAC
>NZ_JAIFKJ010000222.1 GCF_019695415.1 Thiohalocapsa sp. | reverse complement strand
GCGGCCGACCGCTGCGCAGTTGCTGGGACGGGGTGCGGTGCGGTGCGCCTGTGGGCAGTGAGGTCTTCCCGGTGCACCACGGGCAGGTTGTGTACGCCGACTGGCTGCGTGGCTTCGGCTTGCTGCTGATTGTCGACCATGGCGATGGCTACCTGACGCTCTATGGCCACAACCAGGCTCTGTTGAAAGAGGTCGGCGAATGGGTGGCCCCCGACGACGTCGTGGCCCTTTCCGGAACCCTTTCCCGCACCGATATCGTCGGAGAGGTCAACGAGACGGCGCCGGGGCGGCTATACTTCGCTATCCGCCACGATGGCGCGCCGGTGAATCCGGCAACCTGGCTTGCCGCCGGCTTGGCAGCAGGCCCCTAAGGCAGGCGTCTGGAGATGGATCCGCCACGACGCGCCGTCACGAGGTTTGCTGGCAGCGAGCCGTCGTCGGCTGGCGGGCATCCGAGAGCGCACCTGCACGGAACACCCGCCCGCTCTGTCCTTCTAACATTAACAGGCGCGATGACGCTCGCCCGGCTCCGCCACACGAGTACCGACCACCCGTTACCAGCCAGCGCCTGATGCGCCCCGATACCCCCATGTCCCAGATACCCCTTCGTGCGCAGACCGCGCTCACTGCCGCGCTGTTCTGCGCGACTGTCGTCATCGCTTTGCCGCGGCCGGGGGTAGCCCAGGAACCCGCTCGCTGGCTGGCCGAGAGACCCGCCGCAGAGCCCTATCAACCGCCAGCGCCCGTCTCGCCGCCGTTGGAGCTGCCGTCCGAGCCCGAGCCTGCGGCCGACCCGGCAGGCGAGAACACCGGTGCGGAGTCTGCGCAGCCCCCAGGGCCGGCAGTGACCGAAGACGTGGGCCCCGCGGGCGAGGCGCGCGGGCGGGCGGGAGACGGGGGCGAGACGCGGGGAACGGGGTGAGACGGGGAGGGTGCCACGGCGGCGCGGGCCGAGGAGGCGGAAAAGACGCGGCCGCTGGAGGATCTGCGCACCTTCGCGGAGGTGTTTGGGCGCATCAAGAGTGATTATGTCGAAGACGTTGATGACCGCGAGCTCCTTGCGAGCGCCATCCGCGGCATGCTCGGCGGTCTCGATCCACACTCATCCTATCTCGACCCGGATGAGTATCGTGACCTGCGCGTTGGGACAACCGGCGAGTTCGGCGGTTTGGGCATCGAGGTGGGTATCGAAGACGGCTTCGTGAAGGTCATTGCACCCATCGACGACACGCCTGCCCAGCGTGCTGGTATGCAGGCGGGCGATCTCATCGTGCGCATCGACGGCAAGCCGGTCAAGGGGCTCAGCCTGAGCGAGGCAGTTGCGCTCATGCGCGGCAAGCCTGGCTCAAAGATCGAGCTCACCGTGGTCCGGGAGGGCGAGAGCAGTCCCATCCAGGTCGATATCGTCCGCGATATCATCAAGGTTGCCAGCGTGAAGAGCCGCACCCTGGAGCCGGGCTATGGCTATCTGCGGGTATCCAACTTCCAGGCCCGGACCACCGAGGACCTGCTGGAGGCCGTCGCCGAGCTCAAGGCCGACAATGCCGACGGACTGAAGGGCGTGGTGCTGGATCTGCGCAACAACCCGGGTGGCGTGCTCAACGCCGCCGTCGGCGTCAGCGATGCCTTCCTCGACGAGGGACTCATCGTCTACACCATGGGGCGCGACGAGGATGCCAAGCTCGAGTTCAAGGCGGGACCGGACGACGTCCTCGACGGCGCGCCGCTGGCGGTCCTCGTCAACGGCGGCAGTGCTTCGGCTTCGGAGATCGTCGCCGGCGCCCTGCAGGACCAGGGCCGTGCCGTGATCATGGGCGAGAAGACATTCGGCAAAGGCTCGGTGCAGACTATCGTGCCCATTGACGACCGCACCGCGCTCAAGCTCACCACGGCGCGCTATTACACGCCCTCCGGGCGCTCTATCCAGGCCCTCGGTATCGAGCCTGACATCGGCTTGGTGCGGGGAAAGATCGCCGTCGAGGAAGAGCCGGATGTCGCTCCGCTGAAGGAAGCGGACCTGATGCGCCATCTCGACGATCCGGAGAACGGCGAGGCCGATGCCGCGGATGAAAACGAGGACACGGCCCTGATTGCGGAGGATTACCAGCTCGCCGAGGCGCTGAATGTGCTGAAGGGGCTGAACCTATTTCGTGGTGCCGCGGCGAAGTCCGACTGAGCGTCGTCTCTCAGCGTCCCTCTTGATACGCGCCCTGCGACCCAGCCACGACCGCCGTCGGCGGGGGAGGCGAGACATCATGACCAGAGTACTGGTGCCATTGGCCCAGGGCTGCGAAGAGCTGGAAGCAGTGACCGTGATCGATCTGCTGCGCCGCGCCGGCATCGAGGTGGTGACCGCGGGTCTGGACGCAGGACCCGTCACCGCGAGCCGCGGCACTGTGCTTCTGCCTGATACGACGCTAGAGGCCGTTGCCGGCGATGCCTTCGACATGGTGGTGCTCCCGGGCGGTCTGCCAGGGGCCACTAACCTGGACGCGGATGCGCGTCTGCACGAACTGCTGGCGCGCCAGGCGGAAGCGGACAGGTGGTGTGCCGCCATCTGCGCGGCACCCCTGGTGCTCGCGCATGCGGGGCTCCTTGAAGGCCGCACCGCAACAAGCTTCCCTGGCGCGCTCGATCCGGCCAAGCACCCGGGCGTCCGCCTGAGCGAGGCAGCGGTGGTGACCGACGGTCGCGTGGTGACCTCCCGTGGTCCCGGCACGGCGATGGACTTCGCCCTGCACCTGATCGAGCTGTTGGCCGGCCAGGCCGAGCGCGAAGCGGTGGAGTCCAAGCTGATGCGCCCGCACTGAGGCGCAGAGTCGCTGATGGGCTCGGGCGGGACCGCCCTGTCGTTCGCCGCCGCGCCGGGCGCCGACCTACCGGTGGCCCTGGCTGCAGCGCCGGTGCTGTCCTTCGGGGTCGCCTTCGCCGTTGTCCGGCTGCTGCGGCAGGGGCGGATATCGTTCCTGCGCATTCTGGATCATCCCAATGCCCGGTCTCTGCATCAGGCGCCGGTGCCGCGCACAGGCGGCGTCGGATTGCTGCTGGCGGTGATCGCGGGCTTGGGCCTCGCCCTGCCGTGGTTGCTCACTCCGCAGGTGCTCTGGCCCGTACTCGCAACCGGGCTGCTGGCCGCCGTGTCATTGTTGGACGACCGCGGCCACGTGGCGGCGCGTTACAGGCTCGCCGCACAGCTGGCTGCGGGCGGGCTGGTGCTCGCGGGCGGCCTCAGCTGGCATGAAGTGGGCCTTCCCGGCGACCCCATACGGCTGCCCGGCTGGTTGGCGCCAGGCCTGTCCCTGTTATTCATCGTCTGGATGATCAACCTCTACAACTTCATGGATGGCATGGACGGTCTCGCCGGCGGCATGGCCGTTTTCGGGTTCGGCACGCTGTCCGCGTTGGGCCTGTTGGGGGGCGCGCCGGGGTTCGCGCTGGTGGCCGCCGTGATCGCCGCCGCCGCCGGTGGCTTCCTGCTGCACAATCTGCCGCGCGCCGGGATCTTCTTAGGGGACGTTGGTTCTGCCCTACTCGGTCTCTGGGCGGCCATGCTTCTGCTCTGGGGTGCTGAGCGCGACCTGTTCCCCCTCTGGGCCGGCTTGCTGGTGTTCTCCCCCTTCCTGGTGGATGCCACCTGGACGCTGCTCCGGCGGGCGGCGCGGGGGACCGCCGTGTGGCGAGCCCACCGCGAGCATCACTATCAGCGCCTGGTCCTCGCGGGCTGGTCACCGCGGCGGACGCTGGCTTGGGCCTATGTGCTGATGGCCGCCGCCGCCGCCAGTGCCATCGCCGGGCTGGACCTGACGACGGCGGAGCAGTGGGTGCTGCTGGTGGGGTGGGGCGGCGTCTATGCGCTGGTGCACCTGCGCGTGGACCTTGTGGCACGCCAGCGTACCACCGGCGCCGGCGAGTCTTGATGTGGATGTTTAGGATGCCGCTGCCATGACGCCCTGGATGGACCGTCTGCGCTCGCGCACGGCCGCCTTTGCGCACGATCTGGTGATGGTGCCGGTGGCCTGGCTGCTCGCCTATTGGACACGCTTCAATCTGGAGCGCATCCCCGCGGACTATCTGGCGACGGCGCTGCAGGTGCTGCCCGTGGTGATGGCCCTGTGCGGCGTCCTCTATTGGGGCTTCGGGCTGTACCGCGGGGTTTGGCGCTTTGCGTCGCTGCCGGACCTGTTGCGTATCCTGAAGGCCGTCGCCGCGACGACGCTGGCGACGGTGGTGGTGCTTTTCGTTATCAACCGCAGCGAGAATCTGCCGCGGTCCGTGCCGCCGCTGTTCTTCCTGTTTCAGCTGGCGCTGCTGGCGGGGCCGCGGCTCTTGTATCGTTGGCTCAAGGATCACCGCCTCTCCCTCGGCAGCGGCGAGCGGGTGCTGATCGTGGGCGCCGGGCGCGCCGGAGAGATGCTGGTGCGTGACATGCGCCGCGCGGGCGCCCGGCAGTACGAGCCCGTTGCCTTCGTAGACGACAAGCTCCGCCGGCACGGGGCCGACATTCATGGCGTGCCCATCCGCGGTGGCACCGAGCTCATCCCGCGCCTGGCTCAGGACCTCTCTATCGACCTGATTCTGCTTGCCATCCCGAGCGCAAGCGCGGCGGAGATGCAGCGGTTGGTCGGTCTCTGCGAGGCCACAGGCCTGCCGTTTCGGACCATGCCGCAGCTCCAGAACCTGATGGACGGTCATGTCAGTGTCAACCAGCTGCGCGCCGTATCCATCGAGGACCTGTTGGGCCGCAATCCCGTGACGCTGGACTGGGACGGGCTGCGGGCCGGCCTTGCGGACCGCGTCGTGCTGGTGACCGGCGCAGGCGGCTCCATCGGTTCCGAGCTCTGCCGGCAGGTGGTCGCCGCCGCGCCACGGCGCCTGCTGATGCTGGACAACTGTGAGTACAACCTCTACCGCCTGGAACAGGAGTTCGTCGAGCGGCATCCGACGCTGAGCCTCGGGCGCTGGCTGTTGGATGTGGGCGACCGCGTCGGGGTGGAGGCGTTGTTCGCGCGGGAGCGCCCGCAGATCGTCTTTCACGCGGCAGCATACAAGCATGTCCCGCTGCTGGAGGACCAATTGCGCGCGGCGGTGCGCAATAATGTCCTCGGCACGGGCGTCGTTGCTGACAGCGCGCGGCGCCACCGCTGCGAGCGTTTCGTGCTCATCTCCACGGATAAGGCCGTGAACCCGGCCAATGTCATGGGCGCCACCAAGCGCGCGGCAGAAGTGCTCTGTCAGGGCCTCGCCGTCGGCTCCGGCACGCGCTTCATGACCGTGCGCTTCGGGAATGTGCTGGGCTCCGCCGGCAGTGTCGTGCCGCTCTTCCAGCGCCAGATCGAGCGTGGCGGCCCGGTGACCGTGACGGATCCGGAGGTCGAGCGCTACTTCATGACCATCCCCGAGGCCTGCCAGCTCATTATGCAGGCTGCGGTGATCGGCGTAGGTGGCGAGATCTTCGTGCTGGACATGGGCAAGCCGGTGAAGATCCAGGACATGGCCCAACACATGATCCGCCTCGCCGGGCGAGAGCCCGGCCGCGACATCGAGATCCGTTATATCGGAATGCGCCCGGGGGAGAAGCGCTTCGAGGAGCTCTTTTACCACGTGGAAACCCTGGCCGAGACCCAGCATTCCAAGATTCGTATCGCCCGGCGGGAATCCGCCGACGCCGAGGCCGTCGCCGCCTGGCGCGCCGAACTGGAGCGCTGTGTCGAGCGCTGCGATACGCAGGCACTGGCGGCACGATTGCGCGAGGTGGTGCCGCAGTGGCAGGCTGAGCTGGAAACCGCCCCCTCCCTTGCATCGGAGCCGATCCATGTCTGACGCCGTTCATCGCCGACAGGGCCGCGCCGACCCCTCGCTGTCCGCAAACCTAGATCGCCTGATGGAGGCGGGTCTGGATGACGAGACGGATGCGCAGGAGCGCCCACCGGTCGAGCCCAGCATCGACCTCAACCTCGACTTCGAGGCGGAGCTCTTGGACGACGCGCGTCGCGCGCAGCCAGCTGCATCCCCGCCGGCACCGACGGTGACGCCGGCGGTGACCGACGCACGCCCGGCGCGCCCCTCGTCGGCGGCCGTGCCCCGCTCCGCACCTGCCCACGGCGAGGTGGCCAACGCCGTGGAGCCCGCGGATGCCACCGCGCCGCAGCCCGATGCTGAGACGCGTGCGCCGCCAACGCAGTCGGCGGGCAAGGCAGATGCTCAGGCGGAGGCACAGGCGGGCGCCGAGGCGGTCACATCGCGGCGGTTGGCCGTAATCGACACTACCCCGCTGGAGACACCGACCAACGAGGCGAGGATAGGCGTCGACGACGCGGCGGCTGAGCTCGACACCGCTACCGACACCGAGCCGGTCGCCGGCGGCGCCGCGGCGACTGAATCACGGAGTGCCCCGGCGGGCCTGGCTGGGCACACGCCGGAGGCCGCGGTCATTGCGCATCTGCGCGCACAGGGCAAGCTTTCCGACGGTGACCTCGCGCGCGCCCGCAAGCTCGCCGAAGACGGCGGCGACCCCCTGCGGAGCATGCTCGTGCGCCTGGGACTTGTGTCGGACCGGGACATGGCGGCCGCCTATGCGCGGGTGCTGGATCTTGAGCGCATCGACGCGGAAGACTACCCCGATGCCCCGGTGGCGGAGCCGGAGCTCAGCCTGCGCTTCCTCAAGGACGTGCGCATGGTGCCGCTGCGGGAGGATGGCGACGTGCTGGAGCTCGCCGTCGCGGACCCTGTGGACAGCTCGGCGGTGCAGGCGGTTGAGATGGCCGCCGGCCGGCGGGCGCGGCTGCGTGTGGGCCTGCCCACGGAGATCGATGCGGCCCTGGAGCGGCTCTACGAGACGCCGGAGCCCGGCGAGCCGGACACCGAGCTGGATGCGGACCTGGGCAACTTCTCCGAAGAAGACATCGAGCACCTGCGTGATCTCGCGAGCGAGGCGCCGGTGATCCGGCTGGTGAACCAGATCATGCAGCGGGCGGTGGAGTCCCGCGCGTCCGACGTTCACATCGAGCCCTTCGCCGATGAGCTCAAGGTCCGCTATCGCATCGACGGCATCCTGAAAGAGACCGAATCGCCGCCGGTGCGTTCCACCGCAGCCGTGATCTCCCGCATCAAGATCATGGCCAAGCTCAATATCGCCGAGCGCCGCCTGCCCCAGGACGGGCGCATTCCGCTGCGCGTGCAGGGCAAGGAGCTGGACCTGCGTGTGTCCACGGTGCCCACCATGTTCGGCGAAAGCGTGGTTATGCGCCTGCTGGACAAGGAGTCCGTGCGCTTCGACTTCGATGCACTCGGCTTCGACGGCCCGCCGCGGGAGCGGGTGTTGCAGATCCTGGACCAGCCCTACGGCATCTTCCTGGTTACGGGCCCTACCGGCAGCGGTAAGAGCACCACCCTCTATACGGCCCTGTCCCGGCTCAACACCGAGGCGCGCAAGATCATCACCGTCGAAGACCCGGTGGAATACCAGGTGCCCGGCATCAATCAGATCCCGGTGAAGGCCAGCATCGGCATGACCTTCGCGCATGCCCTGCGCGCCATCGTCCGCCAGGACCCGGATGTCATCATGGTGGGCGAGATGCGAGACCTGGAGACCGCCCGCATCGCCGTGCAGTCCGCCCTCACCGGCCACGTGGTGCTGTCCACGCTGCACACCAACGATGCCGCGAGCGGGGTCACGCGCCTCTTGGACATGGGCGTCGAGGACTACCTGCTGACCAGCACCATCAACGGTATCCTGGCGCAGCGGCTGGTGCGACGGCTCTGCCCCGACTGCCGCGAGCCCTTCCGCCCGCGCCCGGAGATGGCGGCGCGCTTTCTGAATCTGCCCGGCGTAGACGACTCGGACCTGACCCTTTACCACCCTCGCGGCTGCGACGCCTGCCAGGGCAGCGGCTACCGGGGCCGGCTGGTCATCGCCGAGGTGCTGATGATGACGGACCGCATCCGCCAGGCCGTGCTCAAGCACGCCACCGCCACCGAGATCCAGCGCATCGCTATCGAGCAGGACATGCTCACCATGTACCAGGATGGCCTGCGCAAGGCCGCCGCCGGGCATACCACCGTGGAAGAGGTACTGCGCGTAGCGTCCGTGGCGGACGACTGACGACATGCCGCGCTATTTCTACAAAGCAGTCAAGCTCGACGGCGAAGAGGTCGAGGGCGAGCAAGATGCGCTTGACGAGGGCGCACTGGTCGCCAAGCTCCAGGCCGACGGCTTGATTCCGCTGCAGACCCGCTCCGCTGGCGGGCTTACGGCGACCCTGGCGCGGCGCCGGCGGAAACGCCTGTCCGCCAAGGACGTGGAGATCGTCACCCGGCAGCTCGCGACACTGTTACAGGCGGGCCTGCCACTGGACCGCTCGCTCACAGTGCTCGCTGGGCTCACCACCGAGGAGCACGTGGTGCGGGTGCTGGCGGACCTGCAGGATCAGGTGCGCGGCGGCGCCACCTTGTCCGCCGCGCTGGAGGCTCAGGACGGGCAGTTCCCCCGACTCTACGTCAATATGGTGCGCGCCGGTGAGGCCAGCGGCGCCGTGGACGAGGTGCTCGGCCGGCTCGCTGACTACCTGGAGCGCAGCGCCGAGCTGCGCGGCACGGTCACCTCGGCCTTGGTCTACCCCTCCATCCTGCTGTTCGTCGCGGGGTTGTCGGTGATCCTGCTGTTGGTGTTCGTGGTACCGCAGTTCACGGTGCTGTTCGAGGACATGGGTGCTGCGCTGCCGCTGCCGACGCGTATCGTCGTCGGCGCCGGCGAGATCGTGCGCGGTTACTGGTGGGCGCTGTTGGTCGTGGTGGCGCTGGTCGCAGTAATCCTCGAGCGCTGGCTGCAGAATCCGAACAACCGGCGACGCTTCGACTACTGGGTTATGGCCCTGCCGCTGTTCGGCGACCTTATCTGGAAAATGGAGACCGCCCGCTTCTGCCACACATTGTCGACCCTGCTCAAGAACGGCCTACCGCTGCTCTCCGGTCTGAACCTGGCAAAAGAGGTGGTCGACAACCGGAAGATCGGCGACGGACTGGACGAGGTCGCCGATGGGCTCAAGCACGGCCGCGGCCTCGCCGAACCGCTCGCGACGCGCCAGGTGCTGCCGGAGCTGGCCTTGCAGATGATCCGGGTCGGCGAGGAATCCGGCACCCTGGACGCCATGCTCGCCAAGGTGGCAGACATCTTTGACCGCGAGACCCGCGCGAGCGTTCAGAGGCTGCTGACGCTGTTGGAGCCAGTGCTCATCATCGGCCTCGGCATCGTCATCGCCGGCATCATCGTCTCCATCCTGATGGCCATTCTGGGAGCGAATGAGCTGGTGCTATAGACGATGCGCCTGGTACCGGAGCGGGCATCCATGCGCGCATTACGGACCTCTCCCGGGTGTATCATTGTCTGTTGTCTTGCGATCCCTTCCGCCCCACCCGGGCGCGGCCGGCTCGCTTGAGAAGTCACCGCATCGAGGAGATCCAACGTGTTGATCTGTCAAACCCGCAAACGCCGCCGCACCGCTGGCTTCACGCTGGTGGAGCTTCTGGTGGTGCTGGCTATTCTGGGCCTGCTCGCGGGCCTCGTCGGCCCGCAGGTCATGAAATTCCTCGGCAGCTCCAAGACCAAGACCGCGGCGCTGCAGATCGAGGACCTTGCCGCTACGCTTGACCTTTACCGGCTGGAGATCGGCAACTACCCAGACAGTCTCGAAGCCCTGGTGTCCGACCCGGGTAATGCCCCGAACTGGAACGGCCCCTATCTGCGCAAGGGCGAGGTTCCGAAGGACCCCTGGGGCAACGACTACCAATACCGCGCCCCTGGTCAGCATGGCCCCGTGGACATCTGGTCCCTCGGTGCCGATGGCCAAGAAGGCGGCGACGGTGAAGACGCCGATGTCGCCAGCTGGTCGAAGAGCGCCTGAGTCACCGGCGCGACGACTCAGCGCGTTTCTATGGCTTGCACATCGCAGCGCCACAGCCCAGGGATTGCCCGCGGTTTCACGCTGGTGGAGCTGCTGGTGGTGCTCGCCATCGGCAGCCTGCTGCTGGCGGTGACGCCGCCGCTGGTCACCGCCGTCATGCCCGGCGTGGAGCTCAAGGCCGCTGCACGGCGCACCGCGGGCGCGCTCCGGCTCGCCCGGGAGATGGCCGTTGCGCGGGGCCGAGACGCGGCCTGGGTGCTGGACGTGGAACAGCATCGCTACGGGATCGAAGGCGATGCCCGTAGCGGCAACTTGCCGGACGGGCTGAGCCTGGAGCTGGTTGCCGCCGAGGAAGAGATGCGCAGCGAGGCAGTCGGCGCCATTCGCTTTTATCCGGACGGCAGTTCCACCGGTGGGCGAGTGATCCTGAAGCGTGGCGAGATGGGCTACCAGGTGGGCGTCAATTGGCTGACGGGGCGCATTTTGATTGCGCAGTGGGAGGAATAGCGCAGTGTGTAGTGCGCAGTGCGATGTGCGGACCGGCAAGGGCCGCTTGCGAGGCGCCGGCACCGTGCGTGGGCGTTGGCGCAAGCCGCACTACGCACCGCGCACAGCACACGCATCCGGCTTCTCCCTCCTCGAAGTCCTAGTGGCCTTCGCGATCCTCGCCCTGACCCTCGGAGTGCTGCTGCAAATCTTCCAGCGCGCCATGACAACGACGGCCACAAGCGCCGAGTACAGCCGCATCGTGGCACTTGCAGAGTCCAAGCTCGCAGCCGTCGGGGGCGACATCCCGCTGGAAGAGGGCGTACATACTGGCGAGCCGGAGCAAGGTATGGACTGGATCGTCAGCATTCAGCCTTTCCAGCCTGAGGGCTGGCTGGGCGAAGATCCGGCGCCGACGCTGCAGCCCTTTTTGGTGACGGCTGTGGCTTCGCTGCCCACCATCAGCGGCGCCCGGCAAGTGACGCTGCGCTCCGTGCAGCTCGCCGAGCCCTACGCACCGGGGCTTTGAGGCTCGCCCGGTCAGTGGGCGCGGTAATGAACACCGTCCGTGTGCTGGGGCGATCGGCTGAGGAGATACCGATTGATCGGCCATCCCGTCCAAGACTTGGGCGGAGCGGGAAGACGTGGTCTCCCGCCTCCTTCATTTTCAGCGACTTGAGCGTCGCTAGAAATAGCGGGGCGTCCTCCCCCGCGCGGGAGGCGCCGATAGATCGGCGGTTTCCTGAGAGTGCGGGCTTCACCCTCGTGGAGCTCCTCATCGCCCTCGTGCTAATCGCGGTAATCACGGTTCTGATGTTCTCCGGTCTGCGCCTGGGCTCCCGCGCCTGGGAAGGCGTCGAGGCCGTCTCCGAACAGGTGAACGATCTGCGCGTGGCACGCAACTTCGTCACGCAGACACTGCGGCAGGTGCGCCCGGCGAGCGTCGTCGTCGACGCTGAACAGCGTCCCGTCTTCGCCGGCGATGCAGAGGGCGTGGAGCTCGCGGCACCCTTGTCCGAGCACGCCGGCATCCCTGGCCTCTACATTCTGCGTCTGGTGCTGGAACCGGCCGGTGAGTACCAGCGCTTGGTCCTGGTGCGCTGGCTGCTGCACCCCGAAGTGCTCGCGGGTGGCGACGACTACCCGCCCTGGGAACCACTGCTGGAGAGCGGCACCGCCCCCGCCGATGCCGGGCCGCTGGATCGGGACATCGCAGTCGGTGCCTACGGCCGCACAGTGCTCCTGCCTCAGGTCGAGACCTTCGCGCTGGCCTACTTCGGCGTTGCCGAAGGCGAGACCGAGCCCGCGTGGCTGGAGGAATGGGTCGACCAGCCGCGCCTGCCGCAGAAGATGCGCATCTCCCTCGGCACCCCAGAGCGGTCTTGGCCGGACGCCGTGGTTGCATTGCCGGGCGGAGATGCTGCGGGCGCTGGCCAATTCACCAGTGAGCCGATGTCCGTGGAAGGTTCGGGCACCCAAAGCAGCGCCCCGACTCGGCCGGCGGCGCCGGCCTCGGCGGAATAGCATGCCGACGGGCGGGCGGGGTCCCCCGGCTGCACAGTTGCCCCTGCGGGCCGGTGTGGAGGGCCTGTCCCTTGACCCAACTTGCA
>NZ_JAIFKJ010000268.1 GCF_019695415.1 Thiohalocapsa sp. | reverse complement strand
TGGTGCGCAGCCGGCAGACCTCCATCAGCTTGATGGTCCGCTCCTCGACACCCTTGGCCGCGTCGATGACCATCAGCGCCGAGTCCACGGCCGTCAGCGTGCGGTAGGTGTCCTCGGAGAAGTCCGCGTGGCCCGGCGTATCCAGCAGGTTGACGATGGACTCGCCATAAGGGAACTGCATGACAGACGAGGTCACGGAAATACCGCGCTGCTTCTCGAGCTCCATCCAGTCTGAAGTCGCATGCCGCGCCGCCTTGCGGCCCTTCACTGTGCCGGCCATCTGGATGGCACCGCCGAACAGCAAGAGCTTTTCGGTCAGCGTCGTCTTACCCGCGTCCGGGTGGGAGATGATCGCGAAGGTGCGCCGTCGCGCGACCTGGTCGTGGAGCTGGGACATGAAGACAGGGCGAGATGCAAGACCTTCAGTAAACCGGACATTGTAGCAATCCAACCGCAACACGCGGCAGACGGGCGATGCGCGCTCAGAAGTCGGCGGTGTGTGACTTCTGACGGGCGATGACGACGGCATCACGGATCGCCTCCCGGGGCGGACTCGGCCAGATGCCGTCGTGTCGCAGGCCGTTACTGCCGAAACCAGGTCGGTCGTCGGCGGGCTCGAGCGAGCCGTCCTGCTTGACCAAAAAGAGGCCCTCGGTGCTCGCCTTGTCGCTGCGCACGATGATGCGCGCCACGGACGCCTCCTCTCCATAGTCCACCTGGTAGAGATAGGTGTGTCCTCGATGCCGTTTGATGTACAAGGCGGCCTTCCTCCAGCGTTGTCATTTTTTGTCATCTGTGCCGGCGCGAGCCGACTCCAAAAATCATAGCCGGGGATGCCGGTCCGGCGCATTGACAGCGCCTGTGCGCTTTGAGCGAAAGATGGCAGCGAACAGCTCCGAGGCACGACCGTTTGGGTGCTGGCGACCCCTCGGCCCCGCATCAGCTCTCCAGGATCACTTCCTCCAGCGGCCGGCGCAGACTGAACGGAGCCTGTGGCCCGTGACCCAGGCGCAGCAGCAGCTGCGCCGTCTCGCCCGCCAGACCGAGCACCCGATGCAATGGCTCGCGCAGCGAAGGCACTTCGATGGGCTGGTTGATGAAGGCGCTGCGGATGCCGAGCGCCGTCGCTTGCAATGCAAGGCGCTCGTACGCACGGCCCGCCTCCACCCAAGCCTTGGGGCCATCCGCTGTCGAGACAATTGCGGCGAGCAAGGGCGCGCTGCGTATATTCACCGTATCCGTTTCCGCCTGCCCTCGGCCCGTCAAAACAAAGCGCAGCAGGGGGCGCGCCAGCCACCGGGGTACAGAGGGTCGACCAGAGGTCCGGCCGGCGAGCCCGTCCCCCGCGGCCAGCGCCTCGGCGTCGTTAAACCGAAGCCAGCCAATGAGCTCCCGGCGAAAGGCTGGATCGGTCAGCTGGGCTACATCGCCTGCCCGCACGTAGTCGATAATGCTGTCGCGCAGCGTTGGAGTGTCGATGAATTCCGTGCGCACGCCGTTTCCGCTGCCGGCCTGCGCCAGCAACGCGCGGTGCCCCGCTGAGATAGGTCTGCCATCGTACAGGTTACGGGTGCACTGTCGCTGCACAAGGGCCCGAGACAAGGCCGTCGGGCCGAAGGCGGCGGCACGCTCAAAACTCACCCGAACAGCCGATGCGCGGTCATCCAAGACCACGGTCGCCGCATGCCCTTGGGCAGCGGCGGCCTGCACCAGGTTCTCTGCCGCGCAGCCAAGGCTACGCCATAGATGGGCGTCGTCAGGGTCCACCACTGGACAGCGCCGGCTGAAATCCGGCAAGAGGTCGATGCCCTGCCTACGCAGCCGAAACACCCAGGGCTGCGTGTTGTGACTGGATGCGGCGAGCGTCCCGAGACGCACGATGTCGCGCACATCAAGCTTGCCATCGGCACCCTCCAGCGCGGGCCGGCGTTGAGCGGCGACCGCTGCCCTGTAGGCGCTCGATCTGTCCATGTGACCCTCCATCGAAGCAACGCCGCTCAGCACCGACACACCAGACCAACACCCAAGGCCGATGAACGACGCAGGCGGTAGCAGCGCCGCGGCCCATAGCGCGTCCAGATAGGTCTCAGGCCAGCCCGCACCAACGCCAGCAGCCGAGGCTGCCGCACTCTCTCACGCCGGTCTGGCGCAACACAACATCACCGCAGACCCACAGGGGCCGTCGGTCATTTCCTACAGCGCAAGTGTCAGAAAAGCACACCAACAGAGTCGGGTATCGGCCTAACCTGAGCCCAGGGTGTCGGTATCTCCCGCACCGAGGCGCTGCGGGACGCGCCGCAAGCCCCGGTGCCGGCACTGGCCACTTCGGAAGCAGCGCCGCGAATCGCGGCGCTGCAGACGCCAGAGCAGTCACATTCAGCGCAGTCACATCCAGCGAGGACCCGACCATGCCCAGCCTGCCTCCCAGCTCGTTCCTAAGTCAGCCGCATCGTCTCGCACGAATCACCCTCGTGACCCTCGCCGCCTGCTTCGGCGCCGCCAGCGCCGCCGATGTCTCCGACATCGAGCTCCGACGGCTGTTCAATCCCACCGCAGCCGAGCTCGCATCCGAATCCGAGGGGCGTATCTACATCTACGACGGCCTCACAGACGTCGACGTGCAGCGCGCGCTCAACGAGGAATTCGAGCGAGTCGAGCATATGATGTTCATCCGCACCCGCAAGACGGACGATACGGGCAAGGTCAAGCGCGACGCGGAGAGCGGCACCGTCGAGTACGAGGACGATGGCTGCTGACGGCGTACGGCTTGCCGCTCGATGACACGAAAACCCAGGAGAATCCACCATCATGCAACGACGACGATTGCTCCAGACGGGGATCACGGCGGCGCCCTTCGCTGCCCTCGGCCTTACCGGCATAATGCCCGCCCGGAGAGTGGCGGCGACGGCGGCCGACAGCTGGCCGGACGCGGCGTTCCACGCCGAGACCTTGGATGCGGCCATGACCGCGCTGTATGGCGAGCGCAGTGCGATAGAAAGCGATCGCATTACCCTGACGGCGCCAGACATCGCAGAAAACGGCCGGGTGGTGCCGGTGGAAATCGCCACGGACCTGCCGAACGTGCGCACCATGACGGTTTTGAGCGACGGCAATCCCTTTCCGCTGCTGGCCCGAGCCCATGTCATGCCCGCCGTGAGGCCGCGCGTCTCCATCCGCGTGAAGCTTGGTCAAAGCGCGAACCTCGTCGCTTTGGTGGAGACGGACGACGCGCTCTACCGCAGCACGCGCCCGGTCAAGGTTACCGCAGGTGGATGTGGCGGCTGACAGCGCTGCTTGCGCCCATACCCAAGCCCTTTACCACGCCCGGCTTGCGAGGCCGCATACCGACAAAAGCAACCAGAACCATCCCACATCATGAGCAACGACAACGGCAAGATCCGCGCAAAGGCGAAGGACGGCGGCATTGCAGTCCGTGCACTGATTCGGCACCCCATGGAGACCGGCAGCCGCAAGCAGCCGGGCACCGAGGAGCCGATCCCGCGGCATTACATCCAGGAGCTCCTCTGCGAGCACAATGGCGACACGGTGCTCCGCATGGATTGGGGTTGGGGGGTGTCCGAAAACCCCTACCTCGCGTTCCACATCCAACAGGGTCAGCCAGGTGACGCGGTCACAATCCAGTGGACAGACAACATGGGCGCTGCCGGGCAGCTAACCACCGTCGCGGTGTAGGGTGCGCATGAGCATCGCATGCTTTCAAGAAGTTCTGTCGCCTAAGGAGATACTGATTCATTGGGCATCCTGCCCAAAAATCAGACGGAGCCGGGCCTGTGCACACAGAGGGCGGTTTCCCGGCTCCTTCATTTTCAGCGACTTGGGTCGCTGAAAATGGCGGGGCGTCCTGCCCCGCACGGGAAGCACCAATAAATCGGCGCTTCCCTAACTCAAGCTTTACCCGACCGCAGTCTCCCGACCTCCTGCAGCGGCGGCTTCAATCCAGGGCAAGAATCTGGCCTTCGATGTTGTCCCAAGCGGCGAACTGAACATCGCCTGCGCCAGCTGTCACCGCCCATCAACGGACACCGGCGACGGTGTCTCGTTGCCAGTCGGCGAACTCACTATGCAAATGAGAGTGCTCGCTGCGGCGGGGTGCGGGCGGTTGCCCAATCAGCCGCGCGCCCGGCGGCCTTGGAGAGCCAGATCCGCATCGCTCTAGAGGAGTTCGGCATTCGGTGCCTGAACATCGCCGGCACCTCCGCCAGCGCCGCAACGGCGACGATGCTCGCAGGGCTGGACGTGCCGCTGGAGGCCAAGGCCAAGGAGGCGCTGTCGGTGCTGGCCAGCATGCCCATGGCAGACTTCGTGGACGGCAACTCGCGTGTGCAGCGGTTCGTCGACGGCGTGATCCGCCGGCCTGGCCTGTGGCAGCTGGGGTGACCCGGGTGCAGCTGCCAGAGATGATGACGCTCTGTTGCGAGAGGCATTCGCGAACGCTTCAAGGCGACGAAGGCTTGAGCAAGGGTGCTTATACACGGACGCTGCGAAGGGTCCGAGCCGCCCCGCCACGCATCGCTAAGGCGCTGGGCCCCTTCGGCCTGTGGCTCGGCGTTTTCGGGCCGTGGTTTTGGTGTGCCACACGGGAGCGGGGCTGTCGTTTTGTTCGACCCGTCCCTTGCCGGGGTTGAGGGC
>NZ_JAIFKJ010000423.1 GCF_019695415.1 Thiohalocapsa sp. | reverse complement strand
ACCACCTCCGACTACGACCGCGAGAAGCTCCAGGAGCGCCTGGCCAAGCTCGCCGGCGGTGTGGCCGTCATCAAGGTGGGTGCCGCGACCGAGGTCGAGATGAAGGAGAAGAAGGCCCGCGTCGAAGACGCGCTGCACGCCACCCGTGCCGCGGTGGAAGAGGGCATCGTGCCGGGCGGCGGCGTCGCGCTGGTGCGCGCGCTGACCAAGATCCGCGGCAACGTCGCAGGCGCCAACCACGATCAGGACGTCGGCGTGAGCATTGCGCTGCGCGCCATGGAAGAGCCGCTGCGGCAGATCGTGAGCAACGCCGGCGCCGAGGCCAGTGTCGTGCTGCACAACGTCGCTGACGGCGAGGGTAACTACGGCTACAACGCCAGCAACGGCGAGTACGGCGACATGGTGGACATGGGTATCCTGGACCCGACCAAGGTCACCCGCACCGCGCTGCAGAACGCCGCCTCTGTGGCAGGGCTCATGATCACCACCGAGGCCATGGTGGCGGAAGAGCCCAAGGAAGAGAGCCCGATGCCCGCTGGCGGCGGCATGGGCGACATGGGCGGCATGGGGATGATGTAACCGCGGGTTTTTCACCTGATCAGTGAAAACGCCGCTATGGGGTCGCCAAGGAGGGCGATCCGAAAGGCCCCGCTTCGGCGGGGCTTTTTTTTGGGCACTTGAAGCTTGGTCGTCAGCACCCGCTGGTGCCACAGTGCAGGCAAGTTGAAGGGCGACGGGCCGGGGCGTGCGGCGCAGCCGTGGCGACTGCCGATTTGCAACAAACGCTGCATTCCTGCCACGCCGCCGTAAAGATGTGTCATACTGAAGGGACTTTGCCCCGTAGAAACAAACGGCTGGCTGGAAGACCTCAGATGATTTCGCAAACCAAGGCACGCCGCATACTCATCGCGGCCGTCGCGGTCTGCGCGCTGCTCGTCGGCGCTGCGCCGGTGCTCGCGGGCCCGGACATCCGCTCCGCGGTGGCACTGATCATCGATCACAACGGTAACCGGCTCTACAGCCGCAATGCCAAAGAGGTCCGGCCCATCGCCAGCATCACCAAGCTCATGACGGCCATGGTGGTGCTGGATGCCGAGGTACCGCTGGATGACCCGGTCACCATCACCGAGCAGGATCGCGACCGGATGCGCTGGAGCCGCTCCAGGCTGTATATCGATGAGGCAACGCTGTCTCGACGCGACATGTTGCGGGTGTCACTCATGTCGTCCGATAACCGCGCCGCCCACGCCCTCGGCCGCACCACCTTCGCGGGCGGCACCGAGGCGTTCGTCGACGCGATGAACGCCAAGGCCAAGGCGCTCAACATGCGCGACAGCCACTTCGCGGACAGCTCCGGCCTCGACGCCCGTAATGTCTCAACGGCCGAGGATTTAGTGCGGCTGATCCACGCCGCGGCGCAGTATCCGCTGATCCGTGAGATCACCTCCACCGGCGAGTTCACCGCTCATCCCTATATCGAAACAAAGCGCGGCCCGCTTCAGTATCGCAACACCAACCCGCTGGTGCGCGATAGCCACTGGACCGTGGAGCTCAGCAAGACCGGCTATATCCATGAGGCTGGCCGCTGCCTGGTCATGCAGGCGGTGGTGGCCAAACGGCGGCTCTACATCGTCCTGCTCAACGCGCAGGGTAAGCTGACGCCGGTGGGTGATTCCAACCGGCTGCGGGACTGGCTGCGCAACGGCGGCGATCGGCTCACCGCAGGCCTGGACCCGAGCCGTCATTAGCGGCCTGTCTGGGGCTGACGCAGCGGGCCGTTCCGCCGGGCCCTCCTCTGCAATAGACTGGTCCCGTGCAGCTCCTGATCGACATCGGTAACAGCAGCGTCAAATGGGCGCTCCGGTCGGCGGCCGATGGCGGCCTCTCCGGCTTCGGCGCAGCGCTGCACGGCGGCGCGCTGCCGCTCGACCTGCTGGCCGTCTGGGACGCGCTGAGCGGCATTACCGAGGTCATCGCCGCAGGCGTCGGCCCGCAGCCCGTCAAGGACGCCGTCACGCAAGTCTGCGCGGCCCGCTTCGGCTGGACGCCGCGCTGGGTGGCAGCCCAGGCCGAATCCCACGGCGTGCGCATCGCCTACGCCGTGCCCGAGCGTCTCGGCGTGGACCGCTTCCTTGCCCTCATCGCCGCCCACCGACTCGCCCAAGCCGAAGCCGGGCGGTCCGCCACCCTCATCGTCGATGCCGGCACTGCCATCACCTACGACCTGCTCGCCGCTGACGGCCAACACCTGGGCGGTCTCATCCTGCCCGGCGTCCGCATGATGCGCGACAGCCTGCTCACCGGGACCCAAATTCCTCGCTACGAGCCCACGAATACCAATCTCAACTGGGCCACCGACACGGGCGAGGCCATCGCCGCCGCCAGCATCCAGGCGCCCGCCGCCCTCACGGAGCGTCTGCATCAGCGCCTCGCAGAGCAGTCGGACAGAGCACCCCGACTCCTCCTCACCGGCGGTGACGCCGAGCGCCTTGCCGCCACCATGAGCCTGCAAGCGGAACAGATTCCGGACCTCGTCCTTCAAGGCCTAGCAGCCTTCGCCGCCGATTGAGGCCGCAGGCGAGCTGGCATACAATGCAGCGTTGGCCGCCGGCAACCGTCCGGACGCCTTCCCCTCCCGATGCTGGCGTAGCTCAGTTGGCAGAGCAGCTGATTTGTAATCAGCAGGTCGTCGGTTCGAATCCGTCCGCCAGCTCCATGATTCGAAAGGAGTTTGTCGGTAATCTGACAAGCTCTAAATGCCCGCTTTTCGCCGATTAGGCAACACCCTAGGTAACAACCGACGGCGGTAGGTGGCGACGAAACTTCGCGGGGCTCCACCCACGGTCGGCGGCGGGTGCCTGTAGTCAGTCGGCTCCCGCGCCGGTGCCGAACTGGTACCCCGCCACCTCCAGCCCCGCACAGCGCCAACCCGCCGATTCACTAGACGTGACCAAGAGACGCATCAGCGTCGATGTAATATTCGCGCAATCGGGTTGACCCTATTGAATGACACGCCAGCGGGGTTATTCCGGGGGGCGGGCGCTGGCGTCTGGTCGTGGCGAGGGCGAAAGGGTCGGCGCCAAAGATTTGCTGTGCTCCGACGTCGCCCGTAGGAGTCTGCGAAGTGAAAAGGCATCTGACGGACCTACCCGCCCTGCAGAGAGCTTCACACCTTGACTTAATTGCGAGCCCCCCGGGTCACGGTGGCCCGCCGCTTCTGCATCTGCCTCAACAGCCAGCCCCGCCGAGGATTGTCGTCAGCGCTAGGCCACACAGCTCCCCTTTGAAGCTCGTAAGCTTGGCGGCGGCTTCCGACCCAGAGTGGAAGTCACCGCCTTTCCGGAAGAGGTATATGGTTTTCGCGACGCTCGACTGAAAATCGTGTCTCATCGGCGATCGGCTTTCTTCATCCTCGGTCGATCATGGACCAGCCATCATGAGCGTGCCTACAGCTCCAGGAGCGGGCACTTGGCCTGGAGGAGAGGATTTCTCAGTGTCAGCGAGAGAGCGACCGTCGTCACCCGTGGTCGCACGACCGGTAGGCCGATCACAGCCGACCTTTACCTTGGCAATTGTGTGTGTACTCTCCAACGCCATCTCACCCAGCGTTCGATCGAAACACGCCCGACCCACTTGCAGCTTGCGGCAATGCCCGCTGCGGCATAGCGTTCGAATTATGTAGAACGTCCTACAGGATTGCTGCCATGCAAGAGATCGTCTCCGCCCGCGACGCCAACCAGCACCTCTCTCGGTACCTGGAGCGGGTCGAGCAGGGTGCCGAGATCATCATCACCCGGCGCGGCACGCCCATCGCGCGTCTGCTACCCGTAGAGCGCGGACCGCGCCTTTCGGATGCCCAGCGGGCTGCCCGCGAGCGCTTACGAGAGCGCATGGACCGTGGATACGCCCTCGGCGGGGCTCGGGTCGCCCGTGAGACGCTGCACGAGCGCGGCCTATGAGGGGCAGCGCTTCAGCATCGATACGAACATTCTGGTCTACAGCATCGACAAGGACGCCGGCAGCAAGCACGAGCAGACTCGCGATTTGGTTGACGCCTTAGCGGATCGGGATTGTGTGCTGACGTTACAGGCGGTGGCCGAGTTCTTCCATGCCGTGACACGTAAGGACAAGATGCCCGAAGACGAGGCCGCCGCGATGGTGCATGACTGGATGGAGCTATTTCCAGTGACCACCGCGGATGCGCGTACCCTGAATCCGGCCATCCAGCTCAAGAACGAACATGGCTTCGCGTTCTGGGATGCCATGCTGGTCGAGGCAGCCCGGGCCGCCGGGGTGACGCGACTCCTCACGGAGGATATGCAAGACGGTCGCACGATAGGCGTGCTGCGACTGGAGAATCCGTTCAAGGAGGGCTTCGAGCTCGGCCTCGATTGATCCGAGTGGGCCGAGGCCGGATCGAGAAGGAAATGCGCCCGAAAGCCAAGCAAGCCGACGGCACTAAGGCGGGACGTCTCCGCCCAAGCATCCGTGCCCTGGCCGAGGCGGGCGGCGCCTATCAGGAAAACGAGCCAGGGACAAATACGACGACCCCCCTGGCCCGCTTTACGTCCCTTAGCCGTCGGGAACCGAACCACGCTTGGGGGCCGCTTCCGACCCAATCCGGTCATCTGGCTTGGCGACGTGAATGTCCGCCGAAGCGAGATCACGAGACGACG
>NZ_JAIFKJ010000407.1 GCF_019695415.1 Thiohalocapsa sp. | reverse complement strand
TGTTGAACACGGACATCAGCACGATGGCGATGACCACCCAGAGAATCAGATTTTTTGCCATGTCACTCACGGCGCGTGCCTCATCGATCGCCGGCGCCTGGCGATGCTCACCGGCGTCGGCATGGTTGTTGGGGGCTGATTGCTGTGGCAGTGAACCCTAACCGACCCGAAACCCTTTTGCCACAAAATAGGTTTCACGACTCTGGCTGCGGGACGCTTCGGGCTTGCGGCAGACGACCTTGTCGAAGCGCCCGCGGAGGTCCCGCAGGGCCTCGTCGAAGCCTGCACCTTGGAAGGCTTTGACGACAAGGTTGCCGCCAGGTTTCAGCACCCGACCGGCAAAGTCCACCGCCAGCTCCACCAGCAGCATCGAGCGCGGTTGGTCCACCGCCTTCATGCCGGACACGTTTGGGGCCATGTCGGAAAGCACAAGGTCCGCCCCGCCCCCTGCCCCATCGGAGCCGAGCCAGTCCAGCGCCCGGGCCAGAACGGACTCGTCATTGAAGTCGCCGGTGATGATATCGACCCCTTCGATGGGCGTCATCTCCAGCAGGTCCAGCGCCAACACCCGGCCACGACGCCCGACCGCCTGTGCGGCCACCTGCGCCCAGCCGCCGGGCGCGGCGCCGAGGTCGACCACGCACAGGCCCGGTCGCAACAAGCGGTCCTTCTGATCAATCTCCAGCAGCTTGTAGGCAGCACGGGAGCGAAAACCTTCTGCCTTGGAGCGGCGCACGTATGGGTCGCTGGCTTGGCGCTGCAACCAGCGCTGGCTGCTCTTGGAGCGCTTCATGTGGGGGACGTCACCGACGAGACTTCCTGCACGGACATGAACTCCGAGCTTGGGCATCCATGGCAAGCTGCGCAAGTCGCGGCGCGCCGATCACTTAGACCCGGTCCACCCAGTCGAACTCGAACAGCTCCAACAGACCCCCGGCCACCGCACCCGCGAACATCGCCGCGAGCAGCGCTGCGGGCAACTGCTCGGTCACCCGAAGCAGCACGCTCGTCAGTGCGCCCGGGTCGCCGACGGCGAAGATGCCCGCGAATGCCGCAAGACCGTTCGCCGCAACGATGGCGATCACTCCGATCACCAACCCCTCGCTGAGGTCGCAAAAGCGCCCGCGGCCGCCCATCCGAACCGGCCGGACCACCAGAACACTGACGTAGAGCACGCCGGTGACGGACACCAGAAAGGCGAGTACCGCCGGCACCGGCAGTTGCACGCCGAGGGCTTGCTCAGCAACGAGGAGCAGTGCGGCGGACGCCGCACCGGTACCGAGACCCGCCAGTACCTTGACGCCGACGTCGGCGGTGCAGCGGTGCGGGAAGCGCACCAAGAAGCCCACGGCAATGCTGAGCACAGCGGCTGCCAAGCTCAGCGCCCAAGGCGCGACATGCGGGCCTGTCATCGCCATGGCGACGATGCCGCAACCGGTGCCGATGAGACTGGCCGTGAGCGCCAACTGTCGCGCACCGTAAAAGGCGGCGCCGATTCCGCCCGCTGCGGCCGCCGCGGCCACACCCGCGTAGTCACCAAGCGCGGGTGCGAGCAGCTCAGCGAGCACCAGGTACAGCGGTGCGTAAATCATGCCGATGAGACTCCAGATGGCAGCCCGAATCAGCACGGGGGACAGGTGAAGTGGTACGGCTTGGCCCATGGGTGCAATGCTCCGAATCATCGGGTGCGGCGGCGGGTCGGGCTTCGGCAAACGCCGATTGATCGGCGTTTGCCGCGCGGTGTCAGGATGCCCCGCTGTTTGCAGCGGTCGTTAAGTCGCTGAAAATGAGCGGGCCCGGAAACGGCCCAATGCCTGAAACGGCCCGGTTCCGTTCGATCGTTGACCAGGATGCGGTTCAGACAGCGTCTCCTGAGACACCGACGGCGACCGATTCAGCAGCCGACTTGCTCGCAGGAACCGGGAGTCGGACGCCGGCAGCTCGATCAGTATTCGATAATAAGGCCACGCAAGCCCGTAAAGAACCGTTGCCGGGCCTGAATGCTGCGCTGCATCAAGAATATCCGACGGGACAACGCAGCCTTTCGCTGCGACGCCGCCAAGCTCGTGTGGCGAGGCGAGTGGCGCCGTCACTTGATGGTGCTGGGAGCTAAGCGGCGGCGGCTGGGCGACGCCACCATGACGGGACATCAGCGCGGTCTCGGAGGCTCAGAGCGCCCGCCGGGACTTTGTCCGACGCATCTGCTCAGGATCGACTGCTGGGGAGCAACGGGGGCGGGGTTTGGATTCGTGATGGGACTTGCGCGCCGGCCCGGGCGGGCCGGCGCAGTCAGGCGGACCGGGTGAGCGTTACCCGGAACCGCGTAACGGCACTAGCCAGCCTGCAGCGTCCAAGAGGTGCACCAGCCCGCGGCTGCGACCTTCTTGCCGGGGAACAGCGTGCAAGCAACCCAGCCATCTTCCTCCAACGGCTGGTGGAAGTTGCAGTTGTTGCAGACCTGCTCTCCCGGCGCCAGGCCCGGACGTGCGGCTGCTGCGCGGTCGGCGGTGGTGGCGTCGGCCACGTACTTGAGCGCCTGCGCGGTGGGGTCCGTGGCCGGATCGACGGCCGGCAGCTCTTGCGCGTAAGCCGCTGCGGTGGCGACCAAATTCATGACCGGAACGGCAGCCAGGCCGCCGAGCATGGTTTTCACAGCGTCACGACGGCTCTTGTTCATTGGCTTATCGGACATTCTGACGTCTCCTTCTGACGTGGATGAAACAGCGGTCAGCTTGCGGGCGGCCCGCCTACAGCTCCAGCCGGAGCCGGCGTGGCGCGCGCCGGACGACCAACAAGGGGTTGAGCCCTAGGCTCGCCCCGCACCGCCGCGCATTGTGCAACAAGCGCCCGAAAAACGCGAATCCTGGCCGGGACGCTCGACGGTGTCGCTTCTGTCGGACAACCGAAAGCCCCCAGGGTTGCGTGAGCGCAACCCTATACAGACGCAACGCCTGCGCCCGCAGGACGCGGGCAGCATACGGATCGAAAAGCCTAGAGGTAGGTGCCCGCGCCCAGGTAGCGCTCACGCCAATAATCCTTGGACAGACTCGAGAGGCGCACGCGTCGCTTGGACGTCGATGCGTGCACGAAGCGCTCACCGTCTACCATGACCCCGACATGGTATTGGGATGGCCCCGTCTTGAAGAACACCAGATCCCCTGGGGCCGGCCGGCGCTGTACCGGCCGTGCCGCCGCCTTCTGCGCCGTGGATACCCGCGGAATGCTCACCCCCGCTGCCGCATGCGCGAACTGGGTTAGACCGCTGCAGTCCAGGCCCTCGCCCGGGTCCGAGCCCCCATAGACATAGGGCGTGCCCACTTGCGACAGCGCGGCCATGACAACACTCGCCCGCTGCTCATCGAGGCCGGCGAGATCGAACAGCTCCCCCTCGGCGCTCGCCGTTCGCGATGGTGTGCCACCGCAGCCAACCAACACGCCCAGCAGCGTCAGGACGAGCGCGGCCCGCACGGGCATCGTGGTGAGGTTAGGCGCAAACATTGAAGTGACTTCCCCAAAAGTTATTCTAAGTTTCTGTACTACCAACTTTTAGTATCTAATCCGTCAACTGTCAAGGATTTCCTGGTTGGCGGCTCACGCGGGCGAATTCGGGTTTGGGGCTTGCACAGACGCAGAAGGCGCCCGCCCCGTCGGCGCACGCAAGGCGCGCAACCATTGCATCGGAAGGGCAGCTCGCCTAACTTCGCCTAAGGCCCTCTCCGCGGAGTCACGCCATGGCTGTGCAGTTGAAGGCCCGCCGGCTGGGTCTTGGCCGGTCGAGCTTCCTGGAGCTCACGCCCGACCCGGAGCGCCCCCGCCGCTACCTGGTGCGCTACTCCGCCTTCGACCCTTACCCCCCCGCCCCGGCCCCAACCGACCGCGTGCTCGTGCGCCTGCTGCTGGCGAGCCAGCGCGGTCAGGCGCAGCACCCCTACCCGCTCCCCGCCCGCGTGGTCATCGGCAGCATCGACAGCGACGGCTGGCATTGCGGCCGTTCTCCCTATGCAAGCCCCCTTGCCGAGCTGCCGGCGGTGCGCGCGCAGATCGACCAGCTGCTGGAGGACCTCACCGTGCGCGTTGCCTTGGCCGCCGCTGCCCGCGAGCGCCCCAGCACCAAAAACCACACCGAAAGCTCGCGCTGAGCGCGTCCCGATAGACGCGCCGGCCACGCGACCGCAGCTGACCCTATTGAAGGAAGCCCAGGGAACCGGCTCCGGGCGCCAGGCTCCGCTTCGCGGCGAGATGACGGCATAATGCGCTTGGTCGGTCTCCGGCGCCGCGAGCCCCGGGCGTGCCGATGCCCACAACACAGCCGGCGTTGCAGCCGCCGTTCTCATGGCGTCCACGCCAGTCAGCCGGAGCCGCCACCGCATGGGCCTGTTCGACATCATCGCCATCCTGATCACGCTCTCTGCGGTGTTCAGCTGGATCAACCACCGCTACCTCAAGATGCCGACCGCCATCGGCCTGATGCTGATCGCACTGCTGGTGTCGCTGGCGTTGCTGCTGCCCATCCCGGGCAGTACGGGGCTGGAGGCCGACGCCCAGGCCATGCTGAACAGCATCGACTTCGACGCCGCCCTGCTGCATGGCATGCTGAGCTTCCTGCTGTTCGCGGGCGCCCTGCATGTCAATCTGCATGACCTCGCGCAGCAGAAATGGGTCATCGGCACACTGGCGACGGCGGGTGTGCTCGGCGCCACCTTGCTGGTGGGGACCAGCGTCTTTGTGGTGTTCTGGCTGCTCGGGCTGGATGTGCCCTACATCTACTGTCTGCTGTTCGGCGCACTCATCGCACCCACGGACCCCATCGCCGTGCTCGGCATCCTGAAAAGCGCCGGTGCCCCCAAAAACCTTGAGGTCAAGATCACCGGCGAGTCGCTCTTCAACGACGGCGTAGCAGTGGTAACCTTTATGGTGTTGAGTGAAATCGCCTTCGGCGGCGAGCACGTCACGGTGACGGGTGTGCTGGAGCTGTTCGGCAAGGAGGCGCTCGGGGGCCTTGCATTCGGGCTCGTCGCCGGCGGCCTCGCCTACATGATGCTGCGCCACGTGGACAACTATCAGGTGGAAGTGCTGATCACCCTGGCCCTCGCGAGCGGCAGCTATGCCGCAGCGGAGCACCTGCACCTCTCTGCGCCCATTACGGTGGTCGTGGCCGGGCTCCTCATCGGCAATCATGCCCGCAACGGTGCCATGTCCAATCTCACCCAGGAGCATCTGGACAACTTCTGGGAGCTCGTGGACGAAGTCCTGAATGCTGTGTTGTTCGTGCTGATCGGACTGGAGCTGCTGGTGCTGACCCTCTCCGCCCAATACCTTCTGGCGGGTCTGCTCGCGATTCCACTGGTGCTGCTGGGCCGCGCCATCAGCGCGGGTCTGCCCATCGCCTACATGCGCCGCTTCCGCAGCTTCTCCCCCGGCGTCGTGACCATCCTCACCTGGGGCGGCCTGCGCGGCGGCATCTCCGTCGCGCTCGCGCTCTCACTTCCCGCAGGCGACACCCGTGACCTGCTGGTAACGGTGACCTACTGCGTCGTCGTGTTCTCCATCCTGGTGCAGGGGCTCACCCTGGGCCCCGTCGTACGGGCCATGGCGAGCCGTGCGGACGTCGAGATGGAGCGCACCGAGCTGCCGGACATCATTACCGACGACCCGGCGCCGGAACAGGCGGCAGCCATCGGGCGCGCCGAGCCATGAAGACCTTCAGCGACACCTGGTACGACGTCTATGCGCAGGGTCTCTTCGGCCGGGCGGTGCGCTCGGGTCTCGCCTATGACGTGGTCTTCAAGGCTATCGGCGTGGTGGTGCTGGCGCCGCTCAGTGCTTGGGTACTGGGGCGCCTGATCCGCACCAGCGGCGCCGTCAGCGTCACCAACGAGGCCATCGCAGGCTTCCTGCTCTCGCTGCCGGGGCTTGCCTTCGTGCTGCTGGCCGCCGCGCTGACGCTCACCGCCTTCTACACCGAGCAGGCGGGCCTCATGCATATCGCAGCGGGCGCGAGCCGCGGACCACCGCCCCGGTGGCACAATGCCCTCTTCACGGCGCTCACCGCGCTGCCCCGGCTGCTCACCCTGGCCCTCTTGCAGGCGGGCATTCTGCTGGCCTGGCTACTGCCGCTGGCGGCCGTCGCCGCAATCACCTACCGGACCCTGCTCGGCGCCCACGACATCAACTGGTACCTGGCAGAGCGCCCGCCTGAGTTCGTGACTGCACTCGTCATCGGCGCTCTGCTGGCCACCGTCGCAGCAGTCGCCGTCGCGCGGCTCTTGGTTGCCTGGGGCATTTCGATCCCGCTCTGCCTGTACGAGCGTGTCTGCGGCCGTGCGGCGCTCCGGCGCAGCGCCGAGCTGCTGCGCGGCCGGCGCTGGCGCGCCTTCCGCCTGGTGGTGCTGAATCTGCTGTTGGCGCTCGCTTTCTCAGCCTTGGTCCTCTGGGCTGCAGATGCGGCGCTCGGCGCGCTGCTGCGGGTCTTCGACGGCGCCCGGGCCCTGGTCTTCGCGACAGCCCTGGCGGTGGTGCTGCTGGGCGCGCTGGCCACTGTGCTGTCGTTTGGTGTGCTTGCCGTGCTCGCGATCTCCATCATGCACCTTTACCTCGGCGTCATGGACGTGGACGGGCTGCCGGCGCCGCTCTGGGACTCCGCCGCGCGCACCACGCGCGTGCCGCGCCTGGCCATTGCCGCGGGTCTGGTGGTGCTGGTGCTTGCCGCAGGCGGACTCGCGACGCACGCCTTGTCGGATCTGCGCCTCGGGCGTGAAACATTGGTGACCGCGCACCGTGGCAGCTCCGCCGCCGCCCCGGAAAACACCCTGGCGGCGCTGTACCAGGCCATGTCGGACGGCGCCGACTTCGCCGAGATCGATGTGCAGGAGACGGCCGACGGCGCCCTGGTGCTGCTGCATGACGCCGACCTCATGCGCATCGCGGGTCTGCCCGTAAACATCTGGGAGGCACAGCTCGACGATCTGCGCCGCGTGGATGTCGGCTCACGGGTCGCGCCGGAATTCGCAGGCGAGCGCATCCCGACCCTGGACGAGGCGCTGAAGCTCGCGGGGCCAAGGCTGCGGCTCAATATCGAACTCAAGTACAACGGCCATGACCAACAGCTCGCCGAGCGGGTCGTAGAGGCCCTCCGCGCCGCCGGCTGCGGGCAGTACTGCATCGTCACCTCCCTCAATCAAGCGGGGCTGGCGCGGGTGCGCGAGCTGGCGCCGGAGATCCGCATCGGCCAGATCGTCACTGCCGCGTTGGGCAACACCCGGCGGCTGGACGTGGACCTGCTCAGCATGAACCAGGCGCATGCGACCCCGGGTGCCGTGCGCAGCAACCGCCGCGCCGGGCTCGAGACCCACGTCTGGACCGTCAACCGGGAAGCCGACATGGCCCGGATGCTGGATTACGGCGTGGACAACATCATCACGGACCGGCCCAAGGCGCTGCGCGAGCTCATCGACGAGCGTGCCGAGCTCAGCGACGTGGAGCTGCTGCTGCTCGCCCTCGGTCGCAGGCTGCGGGAGTGATTGGCTCCGCACAGTCGACCCGCCCATGACCGACCCGGACAATTCAACCGACCTACCGCGCCCAACGCACGAGCGGCCCTATGCGGACCTCTCGCCCGACCGGGTACTCGACGCGGTGGAATCCGTCGGCTTCGACGTGGACGGCCGCCTCCTGGCGCTCAACAGCTACGAGAATCGCGTCTACCGGGTGGGCCTGGCGGACGCCGCCCCCGTAATCGCCAAGTTCTACCGGGCCGGGCGCTGGACGGACGCGCAGATCCTGGAGGAGCACGCCTTTGCCCAGGCGCTGGCCGCCGTGGACATCCCGGTCGTGCCGCCGCTCGCACACCGCGGGCAGACCCTGTTCCGCTATCAAGACCTCCGCTTCTCGCTCTCGCCCCAACGCGGCGGGCGGGCGCCCGAGCTGGACGACCCGGTGGTGCTGCGCCGGCTCGGGCGTTTGCTGGCACGGCTGCACAACGCCGGCGCCGCCGCTGCCTTCGCACACCGCCCAGCGCTGACCATCCGCAGCTTCGGCCAAGAGCCCGGCGCCTACCTGCTGGATGCGGGCTGGGTGCCGCCCGAGCTGGAGCCGGCTTATCGCTCGGTCCTCGACCAGGCCCTCGGCGAAGTGCACGCCTGTTTCGAGCGCGCCGGCGACGTCCGCCAACTGCGCCTGCATGGCGACTGCCACCGCGGCAACATCCTCTGGACCGATGCCGGCCCACACTTCGTCGACCTCGATGACGCACGCACCGGCCCGGCTATCCAGGACCTCTGGATGCTGCTCTCTGGAGAGCGGGACGAGATGGCCGGCCAGCTCGCCGCTGTGCTCGCGGGCTATCGTGAGTTTCGGCAGTTCGAGCCGCGCGAGCTGCATCTGCTGGAAGCCCTGCGCACGCTGCGGCAGATCCACTTCGCGGCCTGGCTCGCCCGGCGCTGGCAGGACCCGGCCTTTCCCGCGGCCTTCCCCTGGTTCGACGAGCCGCGATTCTGGCAGGATCAGGTGCTGTCGCTGCGTGAGCAGATCGCCGCGATGCAGGAAGGGCCGCTGCCGCTCGTGGATTAGACGTTATCAAGATGCCTGCCGTCCGCCGGCGCCGCGGCTCGGCATCGGCAACCGTCGGCTCGGGCACCCGAACGCCGGATGCGCGTGATTGCGAGTCTTCTGACTATCGCCGCCCAGCTCGCCGCCGGGCTGCTCCTGCTCGCACTACTCCTGTGGCTGGTGCAGCCGAAGCTCTTGTTCCGCCCTTTTCCGGAAATGGTCGCAGAGCCCTCGCAATGGGGCATGGACTACGAGGACGTCTGGCTTACCACAGCCGACGGCGTGCGCCTGCATGGCTGGTTTATCCACGCCCAGCCGCCGTTCGCCGAGCACCGCCGGCAGAGCCCGCACACCCTGCTCTTCCTGCACGGCAACGCCGGCAACGTCTCGCACCGCGGCGCGTCGCTCCGGATCTTCGCCGAGCTTGGCCTCGACGTGCTGATCATCGACTACCGCGGCTACGGCAGAAGCAGCGGCCGCCCGAGCGAGATCGGCCTCTACCAGGATGCGGACGCCGCCTGGCGCTGGCTGACGCAGACCCGCGGCCTGGCAGCCAAGGACATCATCGTCTTCGGGCGCTCCCTCGGTGGTGCCGTGGCCGCAGAGCTGGCGGCGCGTGTGCAGCCCGGCGCCGTTATCGTCGAGTCGAGCTTCACGGACGTCGGCAGCATGGCCAAGCTCCACCACCCGCTGCTCACGAGCGTGGTGCCGCTTCGCTACCGCTTCCCAACAGTAGAGCATTTACCGCAGGTGCGCACGCCGGTGCTGGTGCTGCACAGCCAAGACGACGGCGTGGTGCCCTATGATCAAGGCCGCGGGCTCTTCGCCGCCGCCAATGAGCCCAAGCGGTTCGTGAGCCTGGTGGGCGGCCACAACGAAGGCTTCCTGGACAGTCAGCCGCGCTACCAACAGGCCCTGGCAGCATTCCTCGACTGGGCCAGCGATCCGCGCCAGTAACCGCCCTCAGCCCTCAGCCCTAGTCTCGGTGAGACGTCAAGCGGGGCAAGAACAATCCAACAACGCGACTCATGATCACCGGCGAAATCAAATCCAAGGTCGACCGCATCTGGGACAGCATGTGGTCCGGCGGCATCTCGAACCCGCTCTCCGTCATCGAGCAGCTCACCTACCTGCTGTTCATCAAGCGCCTCGACGAGCTGCATACCCTGCGCGAGCGCAAGGCCGCCCGCACCGGCAGCCCCATCGAGGAGCCCATCTTCCGCGAGGACCAGAACGCCTTGCGCTGGTCGCGGTTCAAGGAGATGGCCCCGGAGCAGATGTTCAACACGGTCAGGGACAAGGTCTTCCCGTTCATCAAGACCCTCGGAGGTAACGGCGGCACCGACGAGGAGGGCGACTCGACCTACTCCCACCACATGAAGGACGCGCTCTTCATGATGCCCACGCCCCGCGTGCTGGCCAACGTGGTGGACCAGCTCGACGGCATCGACATGAATGATGCCGACACCAAGGGCGATCTCTACGAGTACATGCTCGGCAAGATCGCCAGCGCCGGACAGAACGGCCAGTTCCGCACCCCGCGCCACATCATCAAGCTGATGGTGGACATGACCGCCCCGGTGCCGAAGGACGTCATCTGTGACCCCGCCTGCGGCACCGCCGGCTTCCTGATCGCCGCCTCTGAGTACCTGCGTACCCACCACGCGGACGCCATCTACAAGAGCGAGGAGAGCCGGCGCCGGTTCAACGGGGGCACCTTCCACGGCTTCGACTTCGACAGCACCATGCTGCGCATCGGGAGCATGAACATGCTGCTGCACGGCGTGGAGAACCCGGACATTCGCTACAAGGACTCCCTCGCCCAGTCCGACGAGTACGATGCGGAGAAGTACAGCCTCATCCTCGCCAATCCGCCCTTCGCCGGCAGCCTGGACTACGAGTCCACCGCCAAGGATCTGCAACAGATCGTCAAGACCAAGAAGACCGAGCTGCTCTTCCTGGCGCTCTTCCTGCGTCTGCTCCAGACCGGCGGGCGGGCGGCGGTCATCGTGCCGGACGGCGTGCTGTTCGGCTCCAGCAAGGCCCACAAGACCCTGCGCAAGATCCTGGTGGAGGACCAGAAGCTCGACGCCGTCATCTCCATGCCCTCGGGCGTGTTCAAGCCCTACGCGGGGGTCTCCACCGCCATTCTGCTGTTCACCAAGACCGGCCATGTGGGTAAATCGGCCGGAGGGACGGATCACGTCTGGTACTACGACATGCAGAGCGACGGCTTCTCGCTGGACGACAAACGCAGCCCGCAGCCGGACAAGAGCGACCTGCCGGACATCCTGGCCAAGTGGCGCGGGCTGCGCGACGGCACCATTCCCACTTCAAACTTCACACTTCGAACTTCGCAAAGCTTCCTGGTCCCCAAGGACGAGATCGCCGGCAACGACTACGACCTCTCCATCAACCGCTACAAGGAGGTCGAGTACGAGGCGGTCGAGCACGACCCTCCGCAGGAGATCCTGGCGCGGCTGGCGAGGCTGGAAGAGGAGATCGCCGAGGGGCGGAGAGAGTTGGAGGGGATGCTGAGATGATTCGCCGATCCTTCGGATTCAGAAGTAGGTTGGACCGACGCAGGAGGCCCAACACGCAAGGGGTTGCATCGACCTGATCGTTCGGCTTCCTCCCTCAGCCCAACCGACGGTCGGTGCCCTTGCCTGGCGACAAGGACACGACTAAAGTACATACAGTTCAGTATGTACATCACGTCGATACCATGAGCACCCTGACCACGCGCGTCTTCGTAAACGGCAACAGCCAAGCCGTTCGCATCCCGGCCGAATTCCGTCTCGATACGGATCGGGTCGAGATCACCCGGACGGCGGAAGGCGATCTACTGCTTCACCCCATCCGTCAGGGCCGCGGCGCGGCCCTCCTCAGTGCGCTGGAAGGTTTCGACGACGACTTCATCGCCGCACTGGAAGAAGACCGCACCGAGCAGCCGCCGATGCAGGATCGAGAGCCGCTGTGAGATACATGCTCGACACGAACATCCTGATCTACCTCATGAAGCATCACCCGCCCGAGATCGCGGCACGAGTCGACGCCCTCGCACTGGCGGACAGCCTGTGCATGTCCTTCGTCACCTACGCCGAGCTCCTCAAGGGCGCCGCGCGCAGCACGCGCAAGCCCGAGGTGATCCGGCGCCTTGATCAGCTGACCCACCAGGTCCCCGTCCGCTACCCGACCGGCGCCGGCATCTGCCGCCACTACGCCGAGCAGTTCACGCGCCTCAGGGCCGCAGGAACGCCGATCGGAGCCAATGACCTCTGGATCGGCTGCCATGCGCTGGCCGAAGCGGCGACGCTGGTGACCAACAACGAGCGGGAGTTTCAGCGCCTGGACGGGCTCGCCGTGGAAAATTGGGTGGTGTCGCCGTGAACGAGAAACGGAGAACGCGGAGCCCAGAGCGGTTGGCGCGGTTCCAGCGGGTGCGGCCTCGACATGATGTCGAAACCCGTTGCGATGCGGCAAGAAAAGGCTC
>NZ_JAIFKJ010000319.1 GCF_019695415.1 Thiohalocapsa sp. | reverse complement strand
CGCGGGACCCGGCCCCGAGGCCACCGTGCAGCCCATCCCTCGGCCCCTGTGCCCGCACCGAGGCGCGGCCTGCGACCGCAAGGCCTTTTCCGCCAATCCTGGTCCGTCAAGCCGGTTCCAAATTCGGCCCGGTGCCCGCGATGGCCTGCCTGACCACGAGTCCGGCCTTTGCAGGCCCGGTTCTTGCGTTGGATCATTATCCCGCCGCACCGAGCCCGGTAGCGTGAACCCAGGCGGGCCGGTCCGGTCCAGGTTCCTGTAGTGAGCACGAGAAGGCCCTGATGAGTGGCATCCTGAGTGGCATCCTGATTCCCAGCCTCTGCCGCACCCGCCTCAGTGTGGCGGCCCCGTGGTGGCTGTTCCTGCTGCTGGCGCTGCTGTCGTCTGCGGCGCCCATCGCCGCGCTCGGCGCCGACGGCGCCCAGAATCCAACGCCCGGCTGGATGCCGGCGCCTATGGGCTATCCGCCGCCGGGGTCGGGCTACGCGCCCAGGGTTGGGCCGCAGTATCCGGGCGCAGCCCCGCCGGTGCCGGTACCGCCCGCACCCCTGCAGCCGGCGCAGTCCCCTGCAGTCGCGCAGGCAGCGCCCCGGGGCGCTTATCCGGATGTGGCTCCGGACACCGCGGATTCTGCCGACGGCGCAGCCGCCCAAGTGGCCGACGCCGACGCCGACGCCGACGCCGGCGCGGACAGCGGATCCGGCCTCGCCAGCGGCGACAGCCCCGAGTGCATGCGCTGCCACTGGATGGAGACCATGGCGTACCGCGACCGGGAGACGCGGGAGATCGTGAATCTCTCCATCGACCGGGACGCCTATGAGCACTCGGTGCACCACGAGCTCGGCTGCCGCGACTGCCACGACCGCGGCTACAAGCACTATCCGCACCGCACCAGCAGTGCCGATGAGAATCTGCAGTGCGTGGAATGCCACGACGACCGCCAGGGCGACGAGCACTACCAGCCGCCGAAGCTCGACGGCTTCGCCATCCAGTACCAGGACAGTGTGCACGCCAAGCAGGACGAGGAGCCCTTCAGCTGCTTCTCCTGCCATAACCCGCACACGTTCCGTCCGTTGCCCAACGACACGCCGGTGCCGCAGGTGGTGGCCGCCAACAACAACCTCTGTCTGGACTGCCACACCGAGCTGCGCTCGCCGGTGCCCAAGGGTCACGACTGGCTGCCGCGCCCGCAGCAGCACTGGGCCTCGGTGCGCTGCATCGACTGCCACACGCCGGTGGAGGGGCGGGACCTCTATGCCCCCTCGCACGAGATGCTGGGGGCCGAGGAGAGCAACCAGAACTGCGTCGAGTGTCATAGCCAGGGCGGACAGCTGCTGGCCCAGCTGTATGTGCACCGCGCGGAGCAAGAGCGTGAACAGGAGGGTTTCTTCGCCCACGCTATCTACAACGATGCCTATATCATCGGCATGAGCCGCAGCCCGCTCATCGATTTCATCGGGCTTGCGGTCGTCGGGCTGATGATTCTTGGCCTGGGCGCTCACGGCTATGGCCGCTATCTCGCCTACAAGAAGTACCGCAAGCCGGAGCAGGAGTCCCAATGAGCGCACTGTACCTATACCCCGTCTGGCTCAGGCTTTGGCACTGGCTGAACGCCCTGCTATTTCTGGCGTCGCTGGTGACGGGCATCAGCATGCACTTCGCGCTGGGCTGGCTGATTCCGTTGGATGTGGCCGTGCCGGTGCATAACACCAGCGGCATCCTGCTGACCGTCTCCTGGGTGCTGTTCCTCATCGGCAACCTCGTCGGCGGTAACGGCAAGCACTATCTGGTCAACATCCGGGCACTGCCGATGGACCTGTTCCGCCAAGTGCGCTACTACGTCTACGGCATCTTCGTGAACGAGCCGCACCCCTTCCACGTGAGCGCCGAGCACAAGCTGAATGCGCTTCAGACCCTGAGCTACGTGGGCGTTATGTACGGGCTCATGCCGCTCTTGATCATCAGCGGATGGGCCTTCCTGTTCTCTGGGGAGCTGCCGGAGACCGTCTTCGGCTTCGGCACCATCTGGGTGGTGGCCATGGCGCACCTGCTGCTGGCGTGGATGATGCTGCTGTTCCTGGTGGTGCATGTGTACATCATTACCACCGGTGAGACGCCCACCACCAACCTCAAGGCCATGATCACCGGCTGGCATCGGGAAGGTGCGAGTGACGAGGGGCGAGGTGCGCGGGACGGCGCCGCTGCCGACACGCGCTAGCGCGCCGTACAATCCGGGGAAACATTCAAGACAGCCGAGCCGTATTCGGACTTTCATACCATGAACACCTCTGCACAAGCCAACGCCAAACCGCCACGGGCCGGCCGCTGGGTGCTGATCGGCATCGCCGTGCTCGCGGTGGGCTATCTGCTCTACAAGCTGGTGTATCCCATCGCCTTCGATCTCTACACCGGCGTCACCAATGCCCCGCTCACCTATCCGAACAGCGAGACCCTGTCCGACGCGGAATTCGAGCAGCTGGCGCTGGAGCTCACCGAGGACGCGCGGCGCAGCCGTGCCGAGGCGGCGGTGGCGGCGGACCAGGATCCGTTCGCGCGCGAGATCAAGGTCGAGATGCTGATGCACACGCCCTCCTTCGTGGAGGACACGGAGTACAGTCACATCAAGTACTTCCGTGACGCCGGCATCCGCACCTACCAAGGGCCCGCCACCTGCCTGACCTGCCACGAGACCATGCAGGTGCAGCACGGCGACGGCAGCCTGGAGACCGTCGATACCCTGAGCGACATCGTCAACTCGGTGCACTTCAAGTTCCAGAGCGCCGCCGCCGGCGGCTTCTCCACCTACGGCTACGACGGCCGCTTGGTGAACGCCCCGGAGAGCCGGCAGATTCCGGTGGGCAAGATCAACCGCGCCTGCGGTATTCCCGGCAGCTTCTCCTGGACCGGCTGGGCCGCGCTGGTGGAGACGCAACCGCACTCACCCCCGACCACCGAGCCCCCACGCACCGAGATCACGGCGGTCTCCACGGCGGCATCGGACCCGCACGGCGGCGAGAAGGTGCTGCGCAGCGAGGGCTGCGGGCAGTGCCACATCGGCGGCAACTACCACCCGGCCACCGAGAAGATGATGCCCGTCGGCGACGTGCCGGACACGGCCAAGCGGGGCATCGACTGCCTCATCTGCCATTCGCGCGAGTACGACATGAACCAGCGCTACGTCATCCAGGACGAGCACGGCATGCGCTGGAACCAGGACCGCAGCATGCGCGCGGCGCTGACGGTGGGGCAGACCACGAAAGAAAACTGCCTCAACTGCCACCAGCACAACATGGGCGGGGACGCCTATGTGCATAACGTCGCAGCCAAGAGCCTTGGCGAGAAGCACCAGCGCATCCTGCACTCGGGCGCCAAGCGCGGTAATCCCTTTAGCCCGGAGCACGACGCCCACGCAGCGGCCAACATCCAGTGTACCGACTGCCATGTGCCGGAAGGGCACAAGATCCCGCGCGGGCGCATGGGCGTGGACCTGGTGGCCAACGACCTGCCGGAGAAGGACGTCACCTGCGAAAGCTGCCACAGCAAGACACCGCACAACGCCTCCGAGCATCGGGCGCTGCTCAACGGGCACATCGCCCGCATCGCCTGCGAGACCTGTCACATCAAGAAGCTGCAGGACAACAACGTCATCCTGCGCGACTGGGTGCATCCCACCTGGGACGAGGAAGAGGGGCTCTGGGGATTCACCGACGTCTACAAGTCCGGCGAGCCGGGCAAGGGCATCATCTATCTCTGGTTCAACGGCAACGGCACCTTCCTGGCCAATGCGCTCGGCAGCAACCCCGAGGGCGACGGCAGCTACAACCCGCTGATGCAGCAGATGGCCGAGATCACGGACCCGGAGATCATCGCGGCCGTCCGCGCCAAGGCCGAGGAGCTGAAACAGACCTACCCGGACCTGGACGTGGACCAGTACGTGACACGCGCCACCCAGCCCCTGTCGCAGCTCTCGCCGGAGATGCTGGAGAAGCGCAAGGCCATGATCGCGCAGAACCTGAAGGCCGCCATGGAGAGCGGCGAGAGCCGTATCTACCCGTTCAAGCCCTTCAACGCCATGATGTACGAGGACATGACCAACCAGGGGCCGTTCGGGGCCATGATTCTGCCCTTCGACTACGCCACCTACTACGAGCAGGGTGACCCACTGGAGGCCATGAAGGTCGCCATCCAGGACCCGATCGTCAAGCGCATGTACCAGGAGCCCTTCAAGCTCTACATGATGGACGAGTTCATGGCCTACTTCGGCGTCGAGGGCGGCTGGAAGACCGAGTTCCCCATCAAGCCGGACGGCAGCATGCCCAACGTCCAGGCCAACTGGATGCGTCAGATGGGCACGCTCATGGTCAACCACGGTATCGAGCGCCAGGGCCACACCTGCAAGGACTGCCACAGCCCCGACGGCATCCTCGACTACGCCGCCCTCGGCTACCCGCCCGAACGCGTCGAGGAGTTGTCCTCCATGGACATCGTCGAAGAGGTCGATGAAGACTTTGCCGACGCAGCAGCCGCGGGCGCCGAGGTGTCCTCGGCGCGCTAGTGCACAGCGGCGCAAAGTCGACGATTGCCTGACGTCCCGCTGACCAATCAGGCTTGGTATGGGTATCGGGCTCGGGACCGGGATCGAGCGGCCCGCGATTGCGTTTTCGCTACCCACACCAGCCCCCCCCCCCCAC
>NZ_JAIFKJ010000031.1 GCF_019695415.1 Thiohalocapsa sp. | reverse complement strand
AACCACTGCGGCGTGACTGGTCATGCCCCCGCGGGCGGTGAGCACCCCTTGGGCGCCGAGACCGAGTTCTACGTCGGGCGGGCTAGCGACCAAGCGAAAATCTACATCGACCGCGTCAAGGGCATCGAGCAAGCGGATGAATCGGCCCACTGTGAGATCCGGATTGAACGGGATGATCAGGAGATCGGCGAGGGGGGCGACCTCGACCCTGACGAAGAGCGCGATGTGGATTACGACTATATCTTTAACGAGAGCAGCACACTGCGCGCCTGGGAATATGACGATGGTTTTGAGGCGGGCCACAATTACGGCGACGACCCGCTCTGTGAACTCAACTCCTCCAATTGTGAGGGTAAGGGCCGCACCTACACCACTCACGATCCTAGCGACAGCTACGAGACGCTGGATTGGCAGGGCGACGACAAGAGCAGCAACGACGGTCTCAACCACGAGGATAATACCCGTATCAAGATTTACCTGGGCGCCTCCGGAAATCCGGCTTTCGTCAATCCCTCCATCCCCTTCCACGGGCGGATGGACGAGCTGACGATGTACAAGCGTCCGCTCTCCGCCCGTGAGGTGCAGGAGCTCTACTTCTCCGCCTCGATGGCCATGCGCTTGCCCTTCGACGATCCCCCCGGCAGCGAGACCTTCCAGGACACGGTGGACGTCAGCTTGCAGGGTGGCGCCTACTGTTCTGGGGCAACGTGTCCCACGGCGGGCATCAGCGGGCGCGATAACCAGGCCGCGCTCTTCGACGGCGTGGACGACGTGGTGCAGACCGATCTGCGCCTGGATCAATCGGCCAACGCTGGCGGCGCGACTTTGACCGCCTGGGCGCGGCCCACCAGCGCCAGCTCCGGCGTCCACGACGTGATCCGCAGCCAGGGCCAAGGCTGGTCACTGGTGCATGATGGCGATGAATGGCGGGTCTACGATGGGAAGGGCATCGCCGCTGTGAGCGCGCCGGTCGATGTGGGACAGTGGCAATACCTGGCCGCCGTCTTCGATCCCCAGGCCGGGCTGACGCTCTACAAGAACGGCGTCGCAGTCAACGATATGCCCGTGCCTGTCTATACTGCTGGCAATAGCTCTGCGCTCTCGCTGGGCGCGGCTTTCGACGGCGCTCTCGATGACGTGCGTGTCTTCAATCGCCCGCTCGCCGCCGCCGACATCGAGACGCTCTACAACCGCGTGCCGACCCTTCAGCTCCACCTGGATGAGCCGCACGACGGTGCGCCGCCCTTCCGCGACGCGGCGAGTGGTCTCGATGCGACCTGTGAGGCAGGACATTGCCCCCAGGCCGGCCTCAGCGGACAGGTCGAGCTGGCAGCGGGCTTCAACCTCGATTCTGGCACCTCCGCCGAGTCATTGAGCATCGATCATACCCCAGCCCTTGAAGCGCAAAATTTCACCGTCGGCGCCTGGGTCCTGCCCCCCAACAGGAAAGAGACGCGAGAACTCTTGGTCGAGACAGGATCAACACCCAGTCTCACCATTCAGCCACATTACCTGAACGGCCACGTGCGGTTCCGGCCACAATGGCTCGGCGCAGCCGGTGGCACGGGTCGCTGCCCGGGAGG
>NZ_JAIFKJ010000349.1 GCF_019695415.1 Thiohalocapsa sp. | reverse complement strand
CTCCCGAGCCAGAGCGCGGCCCGTCCCCCCGCTCCCCGCTCCCCCCACCCGACTCGGGGCTGGGCGCGGCGCCTTGGGACGCCATCCGGGTGGCCGGGCCGGCACAGAGCCTGCAACTGGGGCGCACCCCCCTGGCCGGCGAGCCCGGGCCGGCGCGCGACATCGTGCTGTTGAACGCCGGCGCCGCCATCTATGCCGCCGGCGTCACGGAGACGCTGGCGGACGGCGTCGAGGCCGCACGGGCGGCGGTGGACAGCGGGGCGGCCGTGGAGCGCCTGGAGCGGCTCGCCGAGCTGACCAGCGGGTTCGGGGCCGGCGGGACATGACGGACACACCGGATATCCTGAAGCGCATTGTCTCCCGCAAGGCGGACGAGGTTGCCGAGCGCAAACGGCAACGCCCCCTCAATGCGCTCAGCGCCGCGCTGCGGGACGCCAGCCCGACGCGCGGCTTCGCGGACGCCCTGGCGGCGCGGATCGCTGCGGGGCAGGCCGGTGTCATCGCCGAAATCAAGCGCGCCAGCCCGAGCAAGGGCCTGCTGCGGCCCGACTTTCGCCCTGGCGAGATCGCTGCGTCCTATGCGCGCGGCGGTGCAGCCTGCCTGTCGGTGCTGACCGACCGGGACTTTTTCCAGGGCGACGATGCCCACCTCGTGGAGGCACGCGCCGCCTGCAACCTGCCCGTGATCCGCAAGGATTTCATCATCGACCCCTACCAAATCCACGAGGCCCGGGCGATGGGCGCGGACTGCATCCTGCTCATCGCCGCCTGCCTGCAAGATGCCGAGCTCGCGGACTTCACCGCCCTCGCCGACGAGCTTGGGCTCGACGTGCTGCTGGAGGTGCACGACGCAGCGGAGCTGTCCCGGGCGCTCTCGGTGCCGACGCGGCTCGTGGGCATCAACAACCGCAACCTCAGGACCTTCGACGTGAGCCTGTCCACAACCCTCGAGCTGCTGCCGCAGGTGCCGGCGGACCGGCTGCTGGTCACCGAGAGCGGCATCCACAGCCGTGACGATGTCGCACTGATGCGCGCCAACGGCGTGCACGCGTTCTTGGTGGGCGAGTCCTTCATGCGCGCACCGGACCCGGGCGCGAAGCTCGCGGAGCTGTTTCTCACATGAAAGCGCGCGTCAAATGGATCGAAGGCACTGCGATGGTGGGGGAGTCCGGCAGCGGCCACGCCGTGGTCATGGACGGCCCGCCGGATCTCGGCGGTCGCAACCTGGGCATACGGCCCATGGAGATGCTGCTGCTCGGGCTCGGCGGCTGTACGGAGTTCGATGTCCTGTTGATTCTGCGCCGGGGCCGCGCCCAGGTGACGGACTGTGTCGTGGAGCTGACGGCGGAGCGCGCCGAGACCGATCCGAAGGTCTTCACCCGCATCCATGTCCACTTCATCGTGACCGGCCGCGATCTCAATCCGAAGCAGGTGGCGCGTGCGATCGAGCTCAGCGCCGAGAAGTACTGCTCCGCCTCCATCATGCTCGGTGCCACGGCAGCGGTGACGCACGACTTCGAAATCCGCGATGCCTGAGCCTCGGCTGGGGCGGGCTGCACACCCTCACCTTTGCCGGCGGCATGG
>NZ_JAIFKJ010000425.1 GCF_019695415.1 Thiohalocapsa sp. | reverse complement strand
TTTGGGCCGAAATCCGTCCGGGTCGATCAAGGCGGCCTACCTCAGTGCTTGCGACCGCATTTTTCCACAACCGGGCGCAAGCGGGCAAACCCGCAAGCATTTTAGCCTTTGCTGATGGGCCGGCATTTCGTTAGCGTGCCAATTTTCCGAAGCCGGCACAGTTCCCTATGCCCCTAGCCATTTTCGATCTCGACAACACCCTGCTCTCCGGCGACTCGGACTACCTCTGGGGCCGGCATCTGGTGGAGCTGGGCGTGGTCGACGCGGAACACTACGAGCGCGCCAACGCCTCGTTCTATGAGGACTACCGCGCGGGCCGGCTCGATATCGACGCCTTTCTGGCATTCGCTCTGCGCCCCTTGAGGGATAATGACCCTGCCGACTTGCACCGCTGGCGGAGCGAGTTCCTATCCAAACGGATCGCCCCCCGCATCGGACAGCCGGCGCTCGACTTGGTAGACCGGCATCGCCGCCAGGGCGACACGCTATTGGTCATCACCGCCACCAATGCCTTCGTCACCGCACCGATCGTCGAGCGCTTCGGCATTCCGCACCTGATCGCGACGGAACCCGAGCGCGATGGCGCCGGCTTCACGGGCCGGGTGGCCGGCATCCCCGCGTTCCAGGAGGGCAAGGTTGCGCGGCTGGAGGCGTGGCTAGACAAGCGCGACGAGGGGCTCGCGAACAGCACCTTCTACAGCGACTCCATCAACGACCTTCCTCTTTTGGAGCGCGTCGACCATCCCGTGGCGGTAGACCCGGATCCACGACTCGAGGAGGTCGCCCATGCGCGCGGCTGGCCAGTGCTGTCCTTGCACTCCGCACCCGAGTGAGGCTCGGAGCAGGAGCCTCCGAATCGACGTCGTTTGGCGTCATCAATCCGTCATCCATCCCTCACGTCGTTGCAAAATTTTTGGGCTATCTTGGCGTATCGCCTGAGATCGATCGAAGGGGTGACGTCATGGGACTCAACGCATCCGCGCTCCCAGCGCGACGCGGAGAACGACTATTCGTGGAGCTCGCGGCGGGGCACGAGGCCGTGCGTCAGGCGCAGGCGCTGCGTTATCAAGTGTTCAAAGAGGAGCTAGGGGCCCGGCTCAAGCACGGCCCGGCGGGTCTTGACGCGGACGATTTCGACGAACACTGCCACCACCTGCTGGTGCGCGAGACCAAGACGGGAGACGTCATCGGCTGCACGCGACTACTGAACGGACGAGACGCGCACCGTATCGGTGGCTTCTACTCCGAGGGCGAGTTCGACCTCGGTCGCATCCCAGACCTGCCGGGCAACCTGCTCGAGGTCGGGCGCACCTGCATCTCCGCCGACTGCCGCCATGGAGCGGCCATTGCGGTGCTCTGGTCGGGCATTGCGGGGTATATTCAGCTGCACGACATCGACTACCTGTTCGGCTGTGCCTCGATGCCCCCCGGCGCGGCCGACCTCCAGGACGCGGCCATCATGAACCGGTTGCGCCGCCAGGCGATCTCGCCACCGACTCTGCGGGTGACACCGCGGCAACCGCCCCTGTGCGAGACACACCCGGGCGGCCGGACGCGGCGCCGCACGGCAGCTTTCAAGCCCCATGTCCCCCGG
>NZ_JAIFKJ010000217.1 GCF_019695415.1 Thiohalocapsa sp. | reverse complement strand
CCGGCTCCGTCTGATTTTTGGGCAGGATGCCCAATAAATCAGTATCTCCCTAGGCGTTCTGCGGCCGGCTGCGTCGGTGGGGCAACGGGCGCCTGTCCGCAGCGGCGTGGCTCCGAGTGTAGAATCTTGAGCCTCCGGATATTCGAGCATCGTCTCTGCTTCACGGTCACCGCCGCATGACCCAGGATCTCAAGGCCAGCGTCGCACGCCAGCGCCTCGCCCTGTTCAATATGCTGCTGGAGCCCATGGCCTTCGTGGCCCGCCGCTGCGCAGCCGTCTGGGGTGACCGTGCCGCGCTCGATACGGTGCTGCTGGACGCCCTCGGCACGGTCCCACACGCCCGCTATCTGTATGCGCTGGACACGGATGCCGTGCAGGTGAGCGCCAATGCAGCGGCGGAAGGACTCGTCGAGGCGGACTTTGGCCGCGATCGCTCAGAACGACCCTACATGCAGGAGCCCATGCCGCCCCACGGCTTGCTGCTGTCGGAGGCCTACATCAGCCTGCGGGCCAGGCGGCCATCGCTGACTGCGCTCCGGCGCATCGAGCGCAATGGTGAGCAGTTGGGTCTACTCGGCGCGGACTTCGACCTGCGCGACCTGCCGCTCACCCGCGAGGTCTATCGGGAGCCCAACCGGTGGCAGCAGCTCAAGGGCGACCCGGCCATCCGCGGCTCGCTGTTTGAGCAGCGTCGGGTGGAAAGCCTGATGGATCGGCACATCGACGAGGTGCTGCCGGTGCTGGAGGAGCTCGTCACCGAAAGCGGCGTGTTCCACTGCAAGATCCATTTCTCCAGTTCCCGGGCCACCATCTGGCTGGTGGATGACCCCTTCCGCTATCGGCTGCTGCATTTCGACGAGCTAGCGGATCCGGATGTCTGCTTGGCTTATCCTCACTGCGCTTATCCCGAGCAGGCCCTCGTCTGCGCTGATGAGGTGCGCGCCGTCCTCGACGGCTTTAGGCGCCTCCGCTACGCAGACGACATCATCTATCTGCGCTCGGGGTCGCTCAACATCTTCAATGGCCTCGTGGCGCTCAACTTCTCTTGCGACGGCTCGCACTATTTGCCGCACCGGGAATTTCTGGATCCGGAGTCGGCCTTCTGGCAAAACGCCAGCTGAGACCAGCGGGAGGAAGCTGCTGATCCGCTTGATTTTCGGAGATGCTGATTTATTGGGCATCCTGCCCAAAAATCAGGCGGACCCGGAAAGCGCGGTTTCCCGGCTCCTTCATTTTCAGCGACTTGCGTCGCCGAAAATGGCGGGGCGTCCTGCCCCGCACGGGAAGCGCCAATAAATCGGCGCTTCCCTTGCTTGCGGATTCGCATTGGCTCAGGCGTGACGGAGGCGCATCATGCCCTCCAAGGTCACGCGAACGCATCCCATTGCCATTTGAGCCATGTCACGAATCCTTTGGTTATTGCCTGTGCTGCTGATCCTGCCCACATTGGTCTTGGTGGGCGGTGACGACGACGCCGAGCCCATGCGCGCAGCGCAGAGCGGTGGGCCCGATCTGTTGCAGATCGCCGAGCGCGGCGACGTCTCTGCGCTGGACGCCCTGCTCAAGCGCAGCGCCGACGCCAATATGCGCGACAACTGCGACTGGACGCCGCTGATGAAGGCGGCCGTGAACGGCCACGTGGAGGCCGCCCGACGCTTGCTCGATGCCGGCGCCGCGGTGGACGCCGCAGACAAGGGCGGCTATACGGCGCTGCTGCTCGCCGCATCCAACAATCACGCTGAACTGGTAGATCTGCTGCTTGCCCACAGCGCGATGATCGATGCCCAAGAGCAGACCCAGGGCTACACACCGCTCATCTGGGCCGCCCACCGTGGCCATGCTCAGACCGTTCAGGTGCTGCTGCAGCACGGAGCGGATGCCACCTTGCCGGACTTCGAGGGCCACGCTGCCGCCTGGCATGCGACGGCGCAGGGCCATGCGCCAGTTGCGGCACTCCTCAGCGGCTCCGCCGCACCCGCCACCGCGCAACTTGGCGGTTGACCCCCGGATGAGGTTGTCAGTGCGCCGTTCCTGATCAACGAAAAAGCGCTGTACGAAGCTCTGTAACCGCGGAGCTTGTGCGAGCGGGTCACCCCGCCGGTTTTCCAGCGCCGGTGCGCACGCATGCAGTAAAATCAGGCCCTGTCGTCAAGGTCGGGACCACGGGGCCGATGATCCTAAAGAGAGTAGTTGGACGGTCGTCAGGGTGCGTCCCGCCCATTAGATGGGGTCAGGGTGACTGGCAAGGCACAACGACGAGGAATAGCCGTCCTATTCCGAGGAGTTGTAACGCCGCCAGGCGCCGTGCGGGGCGTGCCATGGCGGCCGTAGCGGCGCTCACCCGGTGGGTGACATGCGGCCGGTGTAGCAATCGCAACCGGTACGGCCATTTGCAGACGCTCTGAAGCGGTCAACTGCTCTTTTTAGGATGATATCTGCCAGCACCGCCGAGGCTTCCGCCGCCCTGCCTGTGGTGGAGCGCTACCTCGACGCCCTCGTGGCGCATGACCACGATGCGGTCGCCGCACTCATTGCACCAGTGGGTTTCCGCTTCGAGAGTCCCATAGCGACCATCGACGACGCCGCCGGTTTTCTCGAGTACATCATGATGACCGGGGGCATCCTCCGCGGCATCGAGCGCCGGCGGGTGTTTCTGGACGGTGACGATGTCTGCCATTGGCTGGTGCTCGACACCCAGGTCTCCGAGCGCGTCTCCACCCGTGCCGTGCAATGGGCCACCGTGCATAGCGGCCAGATCGTTCGCATCGAACTGCTGTTCGACCCCTACCGTTGGCGTTTGCTGTTCACCACCGACGACTGATCGGCGCTGTGAGCCCTCCGCGTGTCTCGCCTTTCACGGCTTCCGCCGCGGCGAGTTACCCTGGGGTTACAGGAAAGCCCAAACGAGCGCTGCGGTCAGCGCCAGCAGCAGCACCGCGTGCAGACGGTAATCTCGCCACCAGAGGGGCCGCGGCTCGGGACGCATCAGGGCCGGTTGCCAGAGGGCGCGGGCCGGCGCCGCCGCCGGCCGCTGTCGGCTGCTGATCACGAAGATCACGACGGACACCGCAAACAGCAGGCCCGCCACCAGCGTGAAGTGCAGCGTCAGCACGCCGGCGAGCCAGAGCAAGAACAGCACTGCCGAGAGCGTATGGCCGCCGAGCAGCGTCGCCAGCGCACTGGAGCTGCCGGCGCGGCGCGAAAAGACACCGAGTAGGAACACCGCTGCCACCGGCGGCACCAGATAGGACAGCGCCGTCTGCAGATAGTGGAACAGGCCCTCGAAGCTGCCGATCTGCGGGGCGATGACCGCCGCCAACAACATGAAGACACCGATGGCCGCCCGCCCGACCCAGGCCAGCGCGCGCGGGCTCAGGTCCGGGCGGAGCGGCTTGATGAAGTCGAGCGTGAGCAGGGCCGACGCCGAGTTCAGTGTCGAGTCGATGCTCGACATGAGCGCCGCCGCCAGTGCCGCCAGAACAAGCCCCGAGAGGCCCGCGGGCAGCAGCTCCGCGACGAGCGCCGGGAACACCTGATCGCCATTCTCCAACGGCGGCAGGATCTGCACCGCCATCACCCCGGGCAGCACCATGATGAACAGCACCGGCAGCTTCAGGAGCCCTGCCAACAGGGCGCCGCCGCGGGCATGGGTGATGCCGCGCGCCCCGAGCACCCGCTGCACGATGAACTGGTTCGTGCACCAGAAATAGAACCCCAGGATGGGCACGCCGATGAGGGTGCCGAGCCAGGGCAGGTTTGGGTCGTCCAGCGGCAGGAAGAGGCGGAGCTTGTCTGGGTCCGTCGCGGCGACGAAGCCGTCCCAGTCGAAGTCGAGTCGTGCGAAGGCCAGCACCGTGACTAGCACGGCGCCGATCAGCAGCATCACAGCCTGCAGCACATCTGTATAGACGACGGCGGCGAGGCCACCGGCGGCGGTGTAAGCGGCGGCGAAGGCGGCGAGCAGCAGCGCCGCCGTAAAGAGGTCCAGCCCGGGCACGAAGGCCGTCAGCACCACGGCCCCTGCGAAGAGGGTCCCCGCGGTGTCGACGACGATGTTTGCGAACAGCGTCAGCGCGGAGAAGTAGCGCCGCACCCGTGCATCGAAGCGATGCTCCAGGTATTCCGGGACCGTACCGATGCGAAGCCGCAGATACACCGGCGCGAACACCAGCGCCATCAGCACCAGGATGGGGGCGGCCATCCATTCATAGTTCGCCACCGCCACGCCCCAGGTGTAGGCGGCGCCGGCGAGCCCGATCAGGGTGGTGGAGGAGATGTTGGATGCGAACAGCGAGAAGCCGATGGGAACCCAAGTGAGCCGACGGCCCGCCAGGAACAGATCCTCTCCGGAGTGGGTTCTCCTGGCAGTGACGACGCCTATGACGACGACGACGATGCCATAGACGGCAATGAGCGCGAGATCGACGGCGCTGAGCTCGATGGAGTCCATGGCAATGAAGCCTACAGGGCAGGCGGTAACGCTGGCCAGGGGGCTGGCCGCATCTCGTGCCCGACTGATCCCCGCATGGAGCGCGGAGGCGATCCCTCAGCGCGTTTGAACGCCAGCGGTGGCTGCATCGCCCAGGCGCTGTTGGTCAGGCGCGTCGGGGTCGATGCGGGCTTGGCGTGCCCAAAGCTGAGCGAGCAGCCGAAGCGCTGCACCTAGCCGGTCGGCGTAGCGCTGGACGATGGGACGCCGACGGCCGACGCGGCAGGCCGGACCGCGACGGGGGGG
>NZ_JAIFKJ010000287.1 GCF_019695415.1 Thiohalocapsa sp. | reverse complement strand
GCGTTGTGGAGGGGGGGTGCGGGGGCCCCGAGGGCTGCCGCGCGCAGGCCCCGAGGTGCGGGTGTGGAGTGGGCGGCGGCAACCGCCAGCCGCACAACGCGCGCGTCCGGGCCGTCTTCGGCCAGCTTCTCGGCGGCGGCGCGGCCCTCCGGATCGCGACGGGCGGTGAGCACGACACGCCAACCCTGGGCCGCGAGTTGGCGGGCGGTCTCAAGCCCGAGCCCGCGGTAAGCGCCAGTGACGACGGAGACGGGGGGTGCGGTCATGGTGAGCTCCTCATGGTGGTGTTGTGAAGTGGGACGTGCGGAGTGCGCGGTGCGAATGCAGCTGCATGAGCTGTCGCCAGTACCCCTGCCCCTGCGCTGCCGCGTCAGCCCGGGCAGGTCAATGCCGGCGCTCGCCCTCGTCCGCGTCGGCGTCCAGCCAGTCCCTGCCCAGGTCCTCGCCGGCGGGCTCTGAGATCCGGTGGCTCTCGTCCAGCCAGTCGCCGAGGTCGATGAGCCGGCAACGCTCGCTGCAGAACGGACGCCACTTGGACCCCGGCACCCAGGGTACCGGACGCTGGCAGGTCGGGCATTTGACGGTGACGGTCATGGGTATCTGCGGGGCAGTTCGGCTCGGGGATGGGGTTGGTGTCCGACGCGAAAGTCTCAACCGCCCGCGCGCTCGGATCAAGCCGCAGGCTGGAGCCGCGAGGCGCCTGAGGGCAACGGTGCGATCGGAAGGTGGCGCGTTGCGGCGATGTTAAACTGGCGGCCTACCCGCGGCGGCCGCTTTGGCCTGAGCGCAACGGCGGCGCATCCATCCAGCGCGCCGGGCGACCGGTCGGCGGCGCCCGCATCCGTCTACGTCTCGAGCAGCAGAGGACATCATGGCCGGACACAGCAAATGGGCCAACATCAAGCACCGCAAGGCGGCGCAGGACAAGAAGCGCGGCAAGGTCTGGACCAAGCTGATCCGTGAGGTCACCATCGCCGCCCGTGAAGGCGGCGGCGACCCGAACGCCAACCCCAGGTTGCGGCTCGCGATGGACAAGGCCTTCGGGGCCAACATGCCGAAGGACACCGTGGACCGGGCCATCAAGCGCGGCGCCGGCGAAGAGGGCCTCGAGGACTACGAGGAGATCCGCTACGAGGGCTACGGCCCGGGCGGCGTCGCTATCATGGTCGACTGCATGACCGACAACCGCAACCGCACCGCCGCCGAGGTACGCCATGCCTTCACCAAGCACGGCGGCAACCTGGGCACCGACGGCTCCGTGGCCTATCTGTTCGCCAAGCAGGGCATCGTCAGCTTCCAGCCCGGCACCGACGAGGACAAGGTCATGGAAGCGGCACTGGAGGCGGGCGCCGAGGACGTCGTGGTCAACGACGACGAATCACTGGACGTCATCACCACGCCGGAGGACTTCAGCGCCGTCTGCGAGGGGCTCCAACAGGCTGGCTTCGACACCAGCGTCTCGGAGGTCACCTACAACGCCGCCACCAATGCGGAGCTCGACCGCGACACCGCCGAGAAGCTGCTCAAGCTGGTGGACATGCTGGAAGACCTCGACGATGTACAGGAGGTCTACCACAATGCGGACATCGCGGATGAGGTAATGGCGGAGCTTGACGCGTAGGCTTGGTGCGTCCTGTCGGGCACTCGGACATGGCGCAAGCTCAGGGCATCGATTTCGTCGCGCAAAGTGCGCAGTGCGTGGTGCGAAGTGCGGGGGGCCGAGCCAGGACCGCAGACGCACTCCGCACTCCGCACTCCGCACTCTTCCCCACCATCGGGACGAGCGCGTGACCAACCCCCCGCACCAACTCCGCCACCGCATCCTCGGCATCGACCCCGGCTCCCGCAACACGGGCTTCGGTGTCATCGACAGCGACGGGCGCCGCAGCCGTGTGGTCGCCAGCGGCTGCATCCGCGTCGGTCACCACCCCTGGCCGGACCGGCTCGGGCTTCTCTTCGACCATGTCGCCGCGCTGGCGGCGGAGCACAAGCCGCACGAGATGGCCGTCGAGCAGCTCATCTTCGCTCGCGACCCCACCGCCGCGCTCAAGATCGGCCAGGCCCGTGGAGCACTCCTTTGCGCCGGGCTCAAGGCCGGGGTGACGGTGCACGAATACAGCCCCAAGTCCGTCAAGCTCGCCGTCGTCGGCAGTGGCGGCGCCGACAAGGCCCAGGTGCAGCACATGGTACGCATCTTGCTCAGCCTGCCCGATCCGCCCGGCGAGGACGAGGCCGACGCCCTAGCCATCGCGCTCTGCCACGCCCACTCCATGGGCATCCCGCAACGCAAGCGCGCCGCCGCGAGCTGGCGGGATTTTCGGCCCTGAGCACTGCAGCTGCCTAGCGGAAACATCACTCAACCGGCGTCTCCCTGTAGCTGCTCGGTTGCAGCCCCTGAAGGTTTCACCTATTTTGGCCAAATCGGCCAGTGAACCCACCGCAACCCACCCGCATGCGAAATCGACGCGTGACAGCCGCCGGCCGAGCGCGCTCCGCCGAGAGGTGACTTACCGGCTCTCCGCAGAGCCAGGTCATTTGCGCTCGCTTGATCGAGGCGGCCGAGCCGATCATCGAAATCATCCGAGTGCTGCACGGGCGCATGGAGTCGGACGGGCTTTCCAGTGGTGGCCGCAGCTTTGGGCGGCCCAAGCAACCCGCCAGCCGCGTGCGATGCCATGCGAGCGCGGCGCAGATCAGACCGATGGGCCTCGTTGCATCGACAGGATGACCGCTACCCAACCATGATCGGACGCCTTCGCGGCGAAATCCTCGCCAAGCACCCGCCCCAGGTGCTGATAGACGTCGGCGGCGTCGGCTACGAGGTCGAGGCGCCCATGAGCACCTTCTACGACCTGCCGGCGGTGGGCGAGCCGGTGACGCTCATCACCCATCTTCTGGTGCGCGAAGATGCGCATGTGCTCTACGGCTTCCTGCGCGAGCGCGACCGTGCGTTATTCCGTGATCTGCTCAAGGTCACGGGCGTTGGCGCCAAGATGGCGCTGGCGATTCTCTCGGGCATGGACGCCCAGCGCTTCGCGGCTTGTGTGGAGCAGGAGGACATCACGGGCCTGAGCCGACTACCTGGCATCGGCAAGAAGACCGCGCAGCGGCTGGTGATGGAAATGAAGGATCGGCTGTCCGGGCTGGGCAGCGGTGCTGCGGGCGTGGTCCCTGCTCAAGGGCTTGCAGCCGCCCCAAGCGCAGCCGATGACCCGTTGGCAGATGCCGTCAGCGCCTTGGTGGCCCTGGGCTACAAACCCCAGGACGCCAATCGCATGGCCCGCGCAGTGGACGACGGCGGCAAGACCTCGGAGGAGATCATCCGCGCCGCCCTCAAATCCGCCGGAGCGGGCTGAGCGCCGGCGGTGCTCGGTCGGCTCTTGCGCCGCGCCGCGCGCGCCTTGGTTACAATCGCCGGCCGGTATCTTCCCAGAGGCCGCAGTATCCTGATGAGCCCAGACGCCAACTCCCCCGCACCGCAGCCAGCCCCGGACTGGCAGGCCCCCGAGGATGTGCTCTACGAGGACATTCTGTACCACCGTGCCGAGGGCATCGCCCGCATTACCATCAACCGCCCGGCCGTGCGCAACGCCTTTCGTCCGGAGACGGTGATCGAGCTGCTCGATGCTTTCCACCGCGCCCACCTGGACCCAGAGGTCGGCGTCGTGATCCTCACCGGCAAAGGTGAGCTCGCCTTTTGCTCTGGCGGTGACCAGCGGGTGCGCGGCCATGGCGGCTATCGCGACGCCGCCGGCACCGAGCATCTCAACGTGCTGGAGCTGCAGCGGCGCATCCGCAGCCTGCCCAAGCCCGTGGTGGCCATGGTGGCGGGCTATGCCATCGGCGGCGGCCATGTGCTGCACTTGGTCTGTGATCTCAGCATCGCCGCCGACAACGCCCGCTTCGGCCAGACCGGGCCCAAGGTGGGCAGCTTCGACGCCGGCTACGGCGCCGGCCTGATGGCCCGCACCGTCGGCCTCAAGAAGGCCAAGGAGATCTGGTTCCTGTGCCGCCAGTACGACGCGCAGGAAGCATTGGCCATGGGCCTGGTGAATACCGTGGTGCCCCTTGCCGAGCTGGAGGCGACCACAGTCGATTGGTGCCGGCGCATGCTCCAGCTCTCGCCGACGGCGCTGCGCTGCCTCAAGGCAGCCTTCAACGCCGATGCCGACGGCCTTGCCGGCATCCAGGAGCTCGCCGGCAATGCCACCGGGCTCTTCTACCAGACCGACGAAGCGCAGGAGGGACGCAATGCCTTCCTCGACAAGCGCACGCCGGACTTCTCGCGCTATCGGCGGCGGCCATGACGCGCACGCCCCATTGTCGGCTGCGCGCCGGCGCCGTCATCGGCAGGGAGGCGCCGATGCTGCTCGGGCCCCGACTGCGCGACTGAGGCACCCGTGAGCACCCCCGCCGCCATCACCTGGGACGCCGTCCGTCTCCACGCTGGACGTTGGCTCAGCGCCGCGCGCCCGAAGACGCTGCCGCTGGCCGTCACGCCTGTCGTCGGCGCCTTGCTGCTCACGCTGGCGGACGCCGGCCGCCTCGCGCCGTTTACCGCACTTGCGACTCTGCTCGCCGCCGCCGGCATCCAGATCGGCCCCAACCTGCACAACGACGCCCCCGATTTCCCACGCCGCACCGCACCCGCCCACCGCCCTGGGCCCCCCCCGGCCCCCGCCCAACGCCGGGTACCACAGCCCCAGGAGCACCGCGCCGCCCCACACACCTACACCCCCCG
>NZ_JAIFKJ010000461.1 GCF_019695415.1 Thiohalocapsa sp. | reverse complement strand
GTGCGGGGTGCGGGGTGCGGGGTGCACAGTGCGGGCGCCAGCGCACTACGCACTACGCACTACGCACTACGCACTACGCACAGATCACCGGTCAAAAGTTCCCGACACCGGCCCACCACCGCATCGAACATCGGTTCGGTCAGCCGTCCGGTCTGGGTGTTGTAGCGGCTGCAATGGTAGGAATCCAGTAGTCGCAGACCGTTGGGCAGCACATGCTCGACGCCATGGCCGAAGCGCCAGGCCGACTGCCGCAGGTCCAGAGCCCGCAGCACGGCATTGTGGGCCACCTGGCCCAGAGCGAGCAGCACGGCCGCATCCGGTAGGGTCGCGAGCTCGGCGGCAAGGTAGCCGTTGCAGGTACGGACTTCCTCGGTGGTGGGCTTGTTCTCCGGCGGCAGGCATTTCACGGCATTGGTGATCCGGCACCCCCGCAGCACCAGCCCGTCGTCGACGGCCGTGGCCTCCGGCTGACTACCGAAGCCGTGCGCATACAGCGTGCGGTACAGCAGGATACCGGCGAAGTCGCCGGTGAAAGGCCGCCCGGTGCGGTTGGCGCCGTGCATCCCGGGCGCCAAGCCGACGATCAACAGCCGCGCCTCAGGGTCACCGAAGGGCGCCACCGGTGCGGCATGGTAGTCCGGGTGCGCCCGTCGGACCGCCGCCAGATGATCCGCCAGCCGCGGGCAACGGGTGCATTCAGGATCGAAGGTCACGGCATACGCGGCCGTCACGCCGCACGGGCTCCGCATTGTCCGACATTCGCGCCGCTCACGGCGCCATCTCCTGAATCAGGCCGTGGCGGTAGGCAAGGCGGGTCAGCTCCACATCCGTCCCGATGTCCAGCTTCTCGAAGATGCGCTGGCGATAGGTGCTGACGGTCTTTTGGCTGAGCGACAGGCAATCGGCTATTTCGTGGTTACGCCGCCCATCGAGGATCATCAGCGTCACCTGCATCTCTCGGGCGGACAAGTCCGCGAAAGGCGTTTCCTTGGTACCGCGCCAATTGGCCACCATGCGCCTCTGGGCGAGTTTCGCGTCCACATAGGGCAGCCCGCGGTGCACAGCGCGGATGGCATCCAGCAGCTCCTTCGCCGGGCAGCCCTTGGTGAGGTAGCCGACGGCGCCGGCATCGTGCACCTGGGTAGGCAATGGCTCGTCGCTCAGCGCCGACAGCGCGACAATGCGGGCCTGCGGCACCACACGAGCCAGGCGCCGAGTGGCCTCGATACCGCCCATGCCCCCCGGCATGTTCAGGTCCATGAGCACGACATCCACCGCCAGGCCCTGCTGGGCCTGCGCCACGGCCTCCTCGCCGCTCTGGGCCTCGGCCACCACGGCGAGGTCCCCAGGGGCTTCGATGATGGAGCGCAGTCCGGCGCGCACCAGTTGATGGTCGTCGACGATCATGACTCTGATCATGGCAGCTCCTCGACGTGCAGCGACTCGATCCTGCGCCGTTACCTAGGGAAGCGCCGATTTATTGGCGCTTCCCGTGCGGGGCAGGACGCCCCGCCATTGTCGGCGACGCAAGTCGCTGAAAATGAAGGAGCCGGGAAACCGCCCAATGTCCGAACAGGCCCGGCTCCGTCTGATTTTTGG
>NZ_JAIFKJ010000503.1 GCF_019695415.1 Thiohalocapsa sp. | reverse complement strand
GGTGGGATACGCAAAGCGCGGGCGGCCTGGTTCAAAAAAGGGGTCAGAGCCCTTTTTGCGAAGCAATAAAGGGCTCTGACCCCTTTTTTGAACCCTTTTTGACCAGTGTGAGTTGGGGGCGGCCGACCGCCTGGGCCGCCACTGGCGGCGGTGGGGCGGTCACGGCCCGCTCGCGCTCGTAGATGACCTGCACCCCGTCGTCGCCCAGAAGCTGGGCCAGGCGCTTCAGCAGGGTGTCGTCCGGCTGCACGCGCCAGTTGTCGCCGAGGCGCAGCCGCCCCTCGCAGCCCGGGCGGCGGTAGGTAAGCCGCAGCCGGGTGCCCTCGCCGCTGTAGGGCTGGAGCACTTGGTGCAGCTGCTGCACGCGCTCGGCGCCCGCGGCGTGCGCTGCAGGGTCGGAGAGGTCCAGGGTCAGCGACAGGTACTCGGCGCGGGCGGCGCGGGCCTGCTCCAGGGTCTGCACGCTGCGGGCGATGAGGCCGATGCCGCCGGTGTACTCGTCCGGGCGCAGGTTGCCGCTGATGACCAGGATGGCGTCCGGCTGCAGCAGCTCCCGGGCCTCCTCGAAGACGTCGTTGAAGCAGGTGACCTCGATGCGCCCGGTGCGATCATCGAGCGTCAGCGAAGCCATGCGCCCCCGCGCCCCCTTGCGCACCTGCAGCTGATGCACCAGCCCGGCGACGGTACGCAGGTCGCGGTCGCCACCGCGAAACTGGGCAACCGTCGGGTCGGCCAGGGCCTGGTTGGAGGCGAGCAGCTCGCCGATGCGCTGGCCTACCATGACGTTCAGCTCCGCGTCGAAGCGATTCACCGGATGCCCGGTGAGATAGAGGCCAAGCGTCTCTTTCTCGCCCAGCAGGCGCTCGTCCTCATCCCAGTCCGGCCAGGTCTGGGCGGCGATCTGGGGGTCCGGCCCCACCACAGCCGCCGGGTCTGCCAGCAAGGCGCCGAACAGGTCCGCCTGGCCGGAGGCCTGCTGCTCGTGGTGCTGCTCGGCGAGCTGTATGGCCGCCGGCAGCAGGTTCATCAGCGTGGCGCGCTGCTCGCCGTTGCGCACGGCGGCCTCATCCGCGGCGCCGAGCCCGTCCAGCGCGCCGGCACGGATCAGCGCCTCGAACACCCGCTTGTTGACCTTGTGCAGGTCCACCCGCCGGCAGAGATCCCAGAGATCCTTGAACGCGCCTTCGCTCTTGCGCGCCTCAAGGACGGACGCGATGGCCGACTCGCCGACGCCCTTGATGGCACCCAAGCCATAGACCACGGTCCCGGGTCCGTCGATGGTGAAGCGGTACTCGGAGCGGTTGACCTTCGGCGGCTCCACCTCCAGGCCCATGCGGCGGCACTCGTCGATGAGCAGGACCACCTTATCGGTGTTGTCCATATCCGCCGAGAGCACGGCGGCCATGAAGGCGGCCGGATAGTGGGCCTTGAGCCAAAGCGTCTGGTAGGAGACCAGCGCGTAAGCCGCGGAGTGCGACTTGTTGAAGCCGTAGCCCGCGAACTTCTCCATCAGGTCGAAGATGTACGTCGCCGTCTCCGCGGCGACGCCTCGCTCCACCGCGCCCTGCTCGAAGATGGCGCGCTGCTTGTCCATCTCCTCGACCTTCTTCTTGCCCATGGCCCGACGCAATAGGTCGGCGCCACCAAGCGAGTAACCTGCGAGCACCTGGGCGATCTGCATCACCTGCTCCTGATACAGGATGACGCCGTAGGTGGGCTTCAGGATAGGCTCGAGCTTCGGGTGCGGATAGGCGACGTCGGCGCGACCATGCTTGCGGTCGCAGAAGTCCTCCACCATGCCGGACTGCAGCGGCCCCGGTCGGAACAGGGCCACCAGGGCGGTCATATCCTCGAAGGAATCCGGCTGCAGCTTCTTGATCAGCTCCTTCATGCCGCGGGATTCCAGCTGGAACACCGCCGTCGTCTCGCAGCGCTGCAGCAGCGCGAAGGCCTGTTCGTCGTGCGGGTCGATGAGGTTGATATCGAGCGGCGCTTCGCCGGCCTGCTTGCGCTCGGTGTTGATGGTGGCCAACGCCCAGTCGATGATGGTGAGCGTGCGCAGGCCCAGAAAGTCGAACTTCACCAGCCCCGCCTGCTCCACGTCGTCCTTGTCGTATTGCGTGACCAGGTTGTCGCCGCCGGGCTCGCAGTAGAGCGGTGCGAAGTCGGTCAGCTCGCCAGGGGCGATGACCACGCCGCCCGCATGCTTGCCGGCATTCCGTGCGACGCCCTCCAGCTTACGGGCCATGTCGATGATGGCCGTCACCGCCTCGTCGTCCTTGTAAGCGTTGGCCAGGTCTTCGCTCTCCTCCAGCGCCTTCTCCAACGTCATGCCGAGCTCAAAGGGCACCATCTTCGCGATCTTGTCCACGAAGCCGTAGGGATGGCCGAGCACCCGGCCCACGTCGCGCACCACGGCCTTGGCCGCCATGGTGCCGAAGGTGATGATCTGCGAGACGGCGTGGCGGCCGTACTTTTGTGCCACATAGTCGATGACGCGGTCGCGGCCCTCCATGCAGAAGTCCACGTCGAAGTCCGGCATGGACACGCGCTCGGGATTGAGAAACCGCTCGAACAGGAGCTCGTGCTCCAGCGGGTCCAGGTCCGTGATCTTGAGCGCATAGGCCACCAGCGAGCCGGCACCGGAGCCGCGCCCCGGCCCCACCGGGATGCCGTTGTCCTTGGCCCACTGGATGAAGTCCGCGACGATCAGAAAGTACCCCGGAAAGCCCATCTGGCAGATGACGGTAAGCTCCGTCTGCAGACGCTCGTCATAGGGCTTGCGCTGCTCAGCGAAGTCCGGCGCGCGGCGATCGAAGGTCCGGTCCAGGCGCCATTCCAGCCCCTTGCGCGACTCCTCGGCGAAGAGCTCATCGATGGTCATGCCCTCGGGCACCGGCCAGGCGGGCAGGTAGTTCTTGCCGAGCTCGAGCTCCAGGTTGCAGCGCTTGGCGATCTCCACCGTGTTCTCCAACGCCTCCGGCAGGTCGGAGAACAGCAGCGCCATCTCTTTCGGCGTGCGCAAGTACTGCTCCGGGGCGTGGCGGCGCGGGCGGCGCTTGTCGGCGAGCGTCCAGCCGCCGTGGATACAGGTGCGCACCTCGTGCGCGTCGAAGTCCTCCGCCTTGAGGAAGGCCACGTCGTTGGTGGCCACCACCGGCACGCCGCGGGCGATGGCAAGGTCCACGCTCGCCTCGATACACTCGGCCTCACCCTCGCGGCCGGTGCGGGTCAGCTCCAAGTAGTAGCGCTCGCCGAAAGCACCGAGCCAGGCGTCCAGGTGCTGCTCGGCCTCCGCCCGGTGTCCGCCCACCAGCGCCCGGCCCACGTCCCCGCCGACACTGCCGGACAGCGCAATCAGCCCCTGATTGGCCTCAAGCACCCAATCCCGCTGCACCTGCGCCACGCCCTGGTGCTGGCCCTCCAGGTAGGCGCGGGAGATGAGCCGGGTCAGGTTCTTGTAGCCGGCCAAGTCCTGCACCAGCAGCACCAGCCGGTGCGGCTTGTCCGGGTCGTTCGGATCGCACACAGCGACTTCCGTACCGGCGATGGGCTTCACACCCGCCCCCAGCGCCGCCTTATAGAACCGCACCAAGCAAAACAGGTTGGTCTGGTCAGTGACGGCAACCGCAGGCATACCGGCGGCCGCCGCCGCCTTCACCAGCGGCTTGACGCGCACCAGGCCGTCGCTCAGGGAATACTCGGAGTGCAGGTGCAGGTGGACGAAGCTGGGTTCCATGGCGCTGGCTGGCTTGGCTGGTGGCGGGAGGCGTCGGCCGCGTCAGACGCGCGTAAGGCTGCACGGAGGAAACGCCGCTGGTATGCACCGGTTCGGCGGCGACCACCGGCGAGACCGATTCTACCCCCTACCGCCGGACGCCACCGGCCAATCGGGCTTCCGCCTGCGCAGAAGCCGTACTGCTCCCTACTCTTCTACCTCCACCATCGCGCCGCTGCCGTCCGGCATCTGCACCAGCACCAACTTGCCGAGCGTCGGGTGGCGGACCGTAATGACTGTGAAGGCGGGAAAGCTGCGCTCCGTCACCACCCGACCCTCGTCCTTGAGATCCGCGAGAACCTGTGATTCCGCCTCGATGATGCGCATGGCTTTGCTCCTGAGGTGCGTTAAGGATCGTCTAGGGAAGCGCTGATTTATTAGTGCTTCCCTAGCGCGGAAGTGCCCGACGGCCGGCACGCGAACCGCGACACCGACCGCGCAGGGCACTACGCCCTGCTGCCCGGTACCGTGTAGCACACCATAGCCGCAGGCGCTATAGACCCGCGCCTTCACGGCCGCGCGCATGCTCCTTGCTGGCGCTCTGGGTGAGCACATCGGCATCGCCGTCACGGCACACCAGCCCGACGCACTCCCGGGCGACCAGCTCGGCCGCCTCACCCTGGTACGGAACCACCAATGTGACCCCGGCGCCGACACAGGCGTAGACCAGCGGCGGCACGCGCAGCGGACCCCCTCGCCGCCAACCACCACACAGGCATCCAGCGCACCCAGGGTTTCCGCCTGCAACGCCTCTTGCCCGGCACCCGCCCCCGGCTCATCCGCGGCAGACCGGCCCGCGCACAGACACAGCCCTGCGCGCTGCGCCTCAGCGGGCTGGCCGTCGCCCGGCCCAGCCGCGAGCTGCACCATCCGACACAGACGCCGGGCGCCGGCGGCGTCCCGCTTCCCGGCGACCGCACCCGCCGGCCCACTTGCCCCCGGGGCCGCCCGGACCAACACCCAACCGACCGCGCAAGCTACGTCG
>NZ_JAIFKJ010000635.1 GCF_019695415.1 Thiohalocapsa sp. | reverse complement strand
GGCGCCCTTGATGTAGCAGGCCGTGCCCGTGCACACCACGCAGGCATGGCGGCCCTGGGGCTTCAGCATGAAGAGGTGATAGAAGGTGGCGACGCCGTAGACCTTGCTGAGCGGCAGGTCCAGGGAATCCGCCACAAAGGTCATGGCCTCTTCGTCCAGAAAGCCGAAGGCGTCCTGCACCGAATGCAGGGCCTCGATGAGCGCGTGTCCGGCGTAGCCGTTGCGGCGCATGGTGGCGTTGACCAGCTTCCAGCGCTTGTCGTTGCTGGGCAGGTCCGGTCGAGTTCGCTGCATGAAGGGCTCCCAAAGTGGCTGCCGGAGCGGTGCCGCGCACGCGGTCGGTAAGGCCACGCGCGAGACCTCATTAAAACGCGCTGTGCGGCTTTGTCAAAATAAAGATTCAATGACCGCGAACGGTGCGCGATTCCGAGCCAGGCGCGGCTGGTGCACTGGTTTCGTGCGGTGGTGGCAGGTGCTGGGACCTGGCTATACTGCGGCCACGGCGCCTTCCCGCTACCGGCGCCCGTGCACCTCGGCACCCCGGGGTGTCGCCGCTCCACGCCCCAGCTGGACCCCGACGCGACCTGTCAGCGCCCATGCCAGAGCCTCAACAGCACGTGCCGCAGCCCGGGTCGGAGCCGGAGGCCGCGGTATCCGATGGCAGTCCGTCGCACGGCGCCGGCCCCCGCGAGCGCAGGCGCCGGCGCGGCATCTATCTGCTGCCGAATCTGTTCACCACGGCGGCGCTCTTCGCCGGCTTCTATGCCGTGCTCTCGGCCAATGCGGGGCGCTTCGAGGCGGCGGCGCTCGCCATCTTCGCGGCCATGCTGCTGGACGGCTTCGACGGGCGCATCGCCCGCATGACCAACACCCAGACAGACTTCGGCGCCGAGTTCGACAGCCTCTCGGATATGGTGGCCTTCGGGGTGGCGCCGGCGCTGGTGGCCTATGAGTGGGCCCTGGGCGGGCTCGGCAAGCTCGGCTGGCTCGCCGCCTTCGTCTACACCGCCGGCGCGGCGCTCAGGCTCGCGCGGTTCAACACCCAGATCGGCATCGCCGACAAGCGCTACTTCCAGGGGCTGCCGAGTCCATCGGCGGCGGCCATCATCGCGGCGTCCGTGTGGATCGGTGTGGACAACGACATCGCCGGCGGCAGCGTGGGGCTGCTGGTGGCGCTCTTCACCGCGGGCGCCGGCCTGCTCATGGTCAGCAACTTCCGCTACCACAGCTTCAAGCTCCTGGACCTGCACGGGCAGGTGCCCTTCATGGTGCTGGTGGTGGTGATGCTGGGCTTCGCGCTGGTGGTGCTGGACCCGCCCATCGTGCTGTTTTTGCTGTTCTTCGGCTACGCCCTGTCCGGGCCGGTGCTGACGCTGGTGCAACGCCGCCGTCGCCGTGGTCGGCGCCGGCGCGAGGGTGCCGCGGGTGACGAGCGCTCGTCCTGAGCCGCCAATGGCGGTTGCCGCCGTCGCCGACCTGTCCGGGATCAAGCCAGCCGCGTCCAGACCATTCGGTTGCCGCGGGCTGCGCTGGTTTGGGCACGCCCTTTGCCGTAGATCATTAAGCCGGGCGGCGGCGCCGGGGAGCGTGAAACCTGGCCGGGGG
>NZ_JAIFKJ010000347.1 GCF_019695415.1 Thiohalocapsa sp. | reverse complement strand
AGAACCTCAGCTTCCCAAGCTGATGACGTGGGTTCGATTCCCATCACCCGCTCCAACCCCTCCGCCGCCATGCAGCGACTCTACCAGGCCGGCAACCGCATCGAGGCCCAGCTGCTGAGCGACTTCCTCGAGCGCCATCTCGTCGACAACACCATCCTCGGGGACTACCTCTCCGGCGCCATGGGCGAGCTGCCGGCAGACATCTATCCGAGCGTCTGCATCGTGCACGACGAGGACCTGGATCGCGCCCGGGAGCTGCTCCAGCGCTTCCTGGACGATCAACGGCGTGAGCCCACCCGCTCCTGGGTCTGTCACGGCTGCGGCGAGCTGGTGGACGGCAGCTTCGACCTCTGCTGGCGCTGCGGTGACGAGCGCCCATGACCGCTCAGGAGGGTCGGCGTTGGCTGTCGAGGGGCGTGCTCCTCTTCGCCGGACTTCTGGCGCTGTTGGCAGGGCTACTGGTCACGGCACCTGCGCTGGTGGACCGTGAAACCCTGCGAGAGCGCATTCAGGAAGAGATCAGCCGCGCCCTGGGCCTGCCGGTTCGCGTGGCTGAGGTCACGGAGCTGCGTCTGCTTCCGCGTCCGAGCATCGTGCTGGAATCAGTCGAGGTTCGGGCGCCGGAGGTTAAGGCCGCAGCTGAGACCATGCGCCTGGAGCTCGCCCTGTCAGCACTGCTCCTGGGCCGCGCCGAGCCGCTGCTCCTGCACACGACGGGCCTCGACTTCAGCCTCGCGGTTCTTCGCACTCCCGTGTTGCCGCCCGTACTCGGCGGGCTCGCGATCCCGGACCTTACGGTGCAGGGCGCGCGGGTGATGCTCAGCTATCCTCCCGGCGCCCGCCGCCTAACCTGGCCACTGTTCAGCGCGTCCGCCGCCCCGCTGCAGGCGGCGCCGACGGGGCCGCTCGAGATCGTTGCCGAGATGCCGGTATCCGGCACGGAGGCCGGCGTGGGCGGTACCTTGATCCTGACAGCGACCGCCGACACCAGCGCCTTGCCGGTGCTGACGCTGGCGCCGGTGCGGATCACGGGCGAAGCGCTGCGTCTCGGCACCCTGCGCGACCTGGCGCCGGTGCTGAGCGCCGAGCGCGCCCTGCGGCATCGCGACGGCACCTGGCGGATCGAAGGCCTCGCGCTGGTGGAGGGCGCGCTCTCCATCACCGCTGATGCCGAGGTGGCGCTCACCGCCCAGGGGCTCACCGCCGACGGCAACCTGCGCCTTGCGCCGTTCGATTTGCGCGGCTGGCTCGGCACCCATAGCCGTCAACCGCTGCCTGGCCATGCCGAGAGGGTGCGCTGTCTCGCCGCCGCCGGTGTGCTCCAGCTGACGCCGGGCCGGCTCGACATCGCCCCGCTGGCGCTGCGCCTGAACGACAGCCGCGCGCGCGCCGCCGCCAGCCTGTTCATGGGGTCGACGCCGCGGCTCTCCCTCGCGCTGCGAGTGGATAGGCTGGACCTGGACCGCTACCTCGCGGCGCCCGCTGCGGCCGCGCCCGCCGCCGGCACCGAGTCCTGCGCGCCGGTCACTACGGCGGCAGCCGACGGACCCGGCCAGCCCCAAATGCCGGCGCAACCGCCGGCGGACACTGCCCCGGACCTCTCTCTGGACTTGGCGGCGGACCTGCTCCGCGCCGGCGGCCTGGCCTTTGCCGATCTAAGCATCATGGCCGAGCAGCAGGGTGTCCACGGCATCGTGGATCTGGCCGCCGGGTCCTTCTACGGCGGCACCATCGACGGGCGCATCGAGCAAACGCGGCGCGCCGGCGCCCCTCCGCGGCAAACGCTGCGTGCCCACGTCGCGGGCGCGGACCTCGGGGCTCTGCTGACGGACCTGCAGGGCGAGCCGCAGATCACGGGTACCGCGGACCTGACCGCGGAGCTGGCGGCGGCAGGCAGCGACGCCGCGGCGCTCCGCAGCAACCTTTCCGGCACCCTACGCCTGGCCGTTGTCGAGGGCCGCGTCGCGGTCCTGGACCGAGCGGCGAGCGACTTTGGGCCATTGCTCGACACGGTGGGGCTTGAAGTGACCCCGGACATGCTCGCCGTCTCCCGCCTCAGTCTGAGCGCGCAGGGGCAGGACGGTGTCTTCCGCAGCCGCGACATTCAGGGCCAGGCGCAGCTTTTCAGCCTGATCGGGGTGGGCGAGCTGGATGTCGCCGTCGGCAGCCTCGCGGCGGACCTCATCGCCACCCTGGAGCAGCCGCCGAAGGGCCCGAATATCCAGGACCTTGCGGGCATCCAGGTGCCGATCCGCGTCGCGGGCCCCGTCGCCGCACCCAAGGTCGATGCCGAGCTGGGCCCGGCGGTGACGGAGGCCGCGCGGCGCGCCGCCCGCCGCCACCTCGACAAGGACGGCAATGTGCTGAAGCAGCTGGAAGAGGCCACCGGCGTCCAGGGTTTGGAACAGGGCCTGCGGGATCTGTTCGGCCTCTGAGCCCCCGCGATGCGCCGGATGCCGGACAGCAGCGCAACCGTGGACCTGCTCGCCGGGCTGCCCATGGCACCCTGGCAGCCGGCCGAATTCGCCGCAGCGCTGCTCGTCTGGTTCGATGAGCATGGCCGCAAGAACCTGCCCTGGCAGCGTCCGGCGACGCCGTATCGGGTCTGGGTCTCGGAGATCATGCTCCAGCAGACCCAGGTGACCGTGGTGATCCCCTATTTCGAGCGCTTCATGGCGCGCTTTCCCGATTTGGCCGCGCTGGCGCAAGCCGACCTGGACGCGGTGTTGCACCTTTGGTCCGGCCTCGGCTACTACGCCCGCGCCCGCAACCTGCACAAGGCCGCGCGCCTTGTGCAGGCCGAGCATGGCGGCGAGCTGCCGCGGGATATGACGGCACTCGAAGCGCTGCCCGGCATCGGCCGCTCCACCGCGGGCGCGATCCGCTCTCTGGCTCACGGCGAGCGTGAGCCCATCCTGGATGGCAACTGCAAGCGCGTGCTGGCGCGCTGCTTCGCCGTGCCGGGGTGGCCCGGCCGAAGCGACGTCCTCGCGGCGCTCTGGCAGCTCGCCGAGGTGCTGACCCCCGACACGCGTGTGGCCGCCTACAACCAGGCCATGATGGATCTGGGGGCGACGCTCTGCACCCGCACGCAGCCCGCCTGCGGGCGCTGCCCACTCGCGGCGCACTGCTCCGCCCTGCACCGTGGCGCCCAGCGCGACTTCCCGGCGCCGAAGCCCAAGCGCGAGAGCCCGGTTCGCCGCACCCAGCTACTGCTCGCGGTCACCCCCGACGGCCGCCTGCTGCTGGAGCGCCGCCCGCCCGCCGGCGTCTGGGGCGGGCTTTGGGTGCCACCGGCGCTGGCGGAAGCCGAGCTGAGGCGCCCCCTGCCGGAGGCTGCGGCAGACTGGTGCCGCGAGCGCTTGGGATGCGACCTCAGCCGGGTTGAAATGCTGCCCCCGCGCAGGCATTCCTTCACCCACTTTCACCTGGATATCGACGCGGCACTGCTGCATCTGGCGAACAACAGGGTTAACAATAGGGCAACCGACAGCGCGGCGACCCCGGCGCGTCTCGGCGACCAGCCGACGGCGGCCTGGGTAGATCCAGGCGCCCCGGGCAACCTCGGGCTGCCCGCGCCCATCGCCCGGCTGCTCGCCGACGCCTCTCGACAGCTGCAAGGCGGCGCTGCCGACGACGCATCCCACGACAACGGAGAACCCCAATGACGCGAATGGTCAACTGCGTGAAGCTCGGCCACGAGGCCGAAGGACTGGAGCGCCAGCCCTATCCTGGCGAGATCGGCAAGCGCGTATTCGAGCATGTTTCGAAGCAGGCCTGGGGCGACTGGCTCAAGCACCAGACCATGCTCATCAACGAAAACCGTCTGAGCCCCATGGACCCAAAGGCGCGGAAGTTCCTGGAAGAGCAGATGGAGAAGTACTTTTTCGGCGAGGGCGCCGTGATGCCGGAAGGCTACGTGCCGCCCAAGCAGTGATCTGGAGCGCCCGCGACCGGTCGGGCTTTCCGACTCGGTCAGCGCCTTCAAGCAGCGCCAGGGGTTTGGGACGCGGGCAGCAGCCGCCGGTTCAGCGCTGGGTTGCGGCGTCGTGTCCGCGCTCTCCGAGCAAGCTCTCGACGACCAGCAGCACCACACCGATGGAGATGGCGCTGTCCGCCACATTGAACGACGGCCAAGGGTTGAACAGCGCCAGCGGAATGACAGGTAGGTAGACCTGGATGAAGTCGACCACATGCCCCAACAGCATGCGGTCGATGAGGTTGCCGACGGCGCCGCCGATAATGAGCGCGAGGCCGGCCGCGAGCCAGCCCTCGCCCGGCTTGAGCCGCAGCAGCCACACCACCAGCACCAGGGTCACCGCGAGCGCGAAGGCCGCAAACAGCCAGCGCTGCCAGCCGCCGGCGTCCGACAGCAGGCTGAAGGCGGCGCCGGTGTTGAACATCAGCGTCAGGTTTAGGTTCGGCACCAGCTCGATCACCTGATAGGGCTCCAGCGCCGCGAGCACAAGCCATTTGCTGGCTTGGTCAAGCAGCAGAATCACGAGAGACAGCCAGAGCCAGTGCTTCACGGGGATAGTTCGGGGTCAGGCATGCACATGGGCCGCGAATTGTGGCGGCGCGCGCTCGATTTGGCCAGTGGTGAGCGTTCGCCCTCGCGACGGCCGGCAGATTTTTCACAACCTCTGAGCCGGCGACCGCCCTGGTGCTTACACCATTGACCGGCAGGATGTTCTCGCGCGCTGGGCTGTGCACCCGCCGCAAGGTCGCAGGTGACGACACCCCCCGATCCCGTCGCGCGCCAGGCACACACGT
>NZ_JAIFKJ010000204.1 GCF_019695415.1 Thiohalocapsa sp. | reverse complement strand
TGTCCTTCATCGATCTGAACGGCGAGATCTTGGATCCGCCCGGCTCGCCGGCGGTGCGCATGGCCGGCGAGATCAGCGGGATGCCGGTGGCTGTCCTTAAACGGATCTGGCCCAAATTCGTCGCGCCCGGCGCACGCGAATGGATTGGCGAATCGGTCAGCGGCGGACGCATCACGGGCGGCCGCATCGACATCGACATCCCGGGTGGCATCCTCCACAAGCTGGAAGCGGACGGCGATCTGCCGAGCCAGAGCGTCGATGTGCGCTTCGGCACGGACGATCTGGTGATCTCCTACATTGACGGCATGCCCGAAATCCAGACCGGACCGGGTACCGCCATGCTGCGCGGGCGGCGCTTCGTCTTCAATGTGCCGGATGGCGTGATCGCCCTGCCAGGCCGCGCGCCCGTCGCGCTGGAAAACGCGCAGTTCGTGATCGGCGACCTGCGCCCGCGCGTGCCCGAGGCCGAACTGAACTTCCGCGTCTCGGCGGAGGCGGGCGCGGCCTATGATCTGCTCAATCACGATCCACTCAACTATGCCGGCGCAGTGGGCCTGGAGCCCGAGGGCTTGAGCGGACGTCTCGCGGGCGCATTCGGGCTGGACATCCCGCTGCTCAAGGATCTCGACTTCGAGGATATGGGAATACGCGGGCGCGCGACTTTGGAAGACCCGACCGCATCGGGCTTCGCCAAGGATCTGGCCGTCAACGGCGGCGAAGTGGTCTTCGACGTTAACGAGAAGGCGCTGAACGCCAAGGGCGATGTGCTGGTCAACGGCGTGCCGGTGAACGTCGACTGGCACCGCATCTTCGGCGCGCCTGACCGTCTGCAGCCGGGCCTGCGCCTGCACGCGGCGCTGGATGGCCAGGACCGCGAGGACCTTGGCCTCGACATCAATCACGTGGTGCGCGGAACGGTGCCGCTTTGGCTCACGATCAAGCATGACGACAACCGGCACCGCATGCGCGTCGAGGCTGACCTGACCAACGCCGAAGTGTTCTTCATCAACGTCGCCTCCCGCAAGCCGCCGGGCGAGAGCGCCACGCTGACCTTCGACGTCGCGGAGGACGAGACCGGCCGCACGGTGCTCAACGATGTGCGCATGGTGGGCGACGAAATCGCGATGTCTGGCACGGTCACCATTGGCGAGGATGGGCTGCCGCGCAGCTTCGACTTCCCGACCTTCTCGCCGACCCTGCTCACGCGGCTTCAGATTTCCGGCGTGCGCGATGACCAGAATGTCTGGCGCGTCCAGGCCACCGGCGACAGCTACGACGGGCGCGAGTTTTTCCGCTCGCTGTTCTCGCGCGGCAAGCTCGCCGAGGACCAGCCCGAACGGCCCGAGCGCGAGTGGGGCTTGGACATCACCGCCAAGGTCAGCACCGTGATCGGCCACAACGACACGACGGTCACGAACCTGACAGCGCATGTGCGCAAGGATGCCGGGGAGCTGACCAAGCTGAGCGTCAATGGCCGGCTCGCCGGCGAGGCTCCGCTGGCCGTGCGCCTGCGCAACACGGAGGGCGAGCCGCGGCTTCTGCTGGCCGAGGCCACCGACGCGGGCGCCGCGTTCCGGCTCGTCGGTCTGTATAAGCGCGTGGCCGGC
>NZ_JAIFKJ010000462.1 GCF_019695415.1 Thiohalocapsa sp. | reverse complement strand
CGGACCGCTTGCTGCGCCGCGCACTGGGTCCGGTCGCACAAGGGCGTAAACCGGCGTGGCAGGCCAACTCCGTGCTGCTTCGGCCCCGCACTGCGCACTACGCCCTACGCACTCTTTGAAAAGAATCAAGGAATGGCCACCAGGTTCAACAACCGATTCACAAACTCATCCGTCGTAATCCCTTCTGCTTCCGCCTCGAAGGTGAGCAGCAGACGGTGACGCAGGATCTCGGGGGCTACGAGCTGGATGTGGTGGGGGGCGACAAACTCGTCGCCGTCCAGCCAGGCGCGGGCACGGGCGCAGCGGGCCAGTGCGATGCTGGCACGGGGGGAGGCACCGAATCGGCACCAGCGGGCAAGGTCGGCGTCGTAGAGTTTCGGATGCCGGGTGGCTTGCACCAGATCGACGATGTAGCTGTGCAGCTTCGGGTCCAGATACAGCTCGGCCACGTTGCGGCGCATCTGAAAGAGCTGCTCCTGGCTCAGCGGCTGGGCGGGCTCGGGCTCCGGCTCGGTCTGCTGGCGGCTGTCCAGCGCCAGGATTTCCAGCTCCTCCTCCCGCGTGGGATAGGTCACCACCGCCTGCATGAGAAAGCGGTCGAGCTGCGCCTCCGGCAGGTGGTAGGTGCCCTCCTGCTCCACCGGATTCTGCGTGGCCAGCACCATGAAGAGCTTGGGCAGCGGATAGGTGCGCTGGCCGACGGTGATCTGGTGCTCGGCCATGGCCTCCAGCAGCGCCGACTGCACCTTGGCGGGCGCGCGGTTGACTTCGTCGGCCAACAGCACGTTGTGAAAGAGCGGGCCGGGGCGGAACTCGAACTCGCCTTGCTCATGGCGATAGATATCCGTGCCGATTAAGTCGGACGGCAGCAGGTCCGGCGTGAACTGGATACGGTGGAAGTCGCCTTCGATGGCCTCGGCCAATGCCTTCACGGCGGTGGTCTTGGCGAGCCCGGGCATGCCCTCCACCAGCAGGTGGCCATCGCTCAGCAGGCAGACCAGCATACTGTCGATGAACTTGTGCTGGCCGATGATGCGCGATGCGATGTGCTCGCGGACGGGGGTGAGGTCTGCCGGGGTCATGCTTGGCTACTGCTCGCGAGGATTTGGTGGTGATCAGGGTTTGGCCCTGCAGCTTGGCCACGCAATGCTGCGGGTTTTGGCAATTCGGCGCAAGCGCCTTGCGGATCGTGCCGATCGAGAGGTGGATCAGTGGGCTATCGCCCATGGTGGTCACGGGGCCGCGCGCGAAATCCTACTTGGAGGCCGTGCACCGCAAGACCGCCGGGCGGGTGCGCTGGATCAGGAGCCAGAAGGACAACCGCTTCCTGGACTGCGAAGCCCTGAACGGGGCCGCAGCGCACAGCCTGGCCGTGCATCAGATGCAGCCGGTCGTCGTCAAGCAGGCACCGCAGCAGCAGCCCGGACCGGCACCGCCGGGGCGGCATAAGCACTTTGTCAGCAGGTGGGCGCGCTGAGTCGCGCCAAAGTTCCCCCACCGTTCCCCAAATGAAAAGGGCTTACCGGCTGACGCCGGTAAGCCCTTGGTTTTGTGGTGCCCAGGGACAGAATCGAACTGCCGACACGGGGATTTTCAGTCCCCTGCTC
>NZ_JAIFKJ010000138.1 GCF_019695415.1 Thiohalocapsa sp. | reverse complement strand
CTGTCATCCGCAGGCTCAAGCGCCGGTGGCCGGTGCTCTGCACGGGCTGCAGCCGGGTGGCATTGCCGGTTAAGCTTCGCGCCATGCCGCGCCAGTCAAAGCCAGCCGCCAGCGCAGCCGCAAACACCGCCCCGGTGCGTATCCGCCGCCTCGGCGAGTATCCGACGGCCCCCGCCAACCTCACGGCGCTGCTCACCCGGCTCTACGCCCACCGCGGCGATACGGCGCCAGCGGTGAGCCTGAACGAGCTGCTGCCCGCTGCGGGGCTGCACGGCATCGAGGCCGCAGCCGGGCTCCTCGCCGATCAGATTCAGCGCGGGGGGCGTATCCTTATCGTCGGCGACTATGATGCCGACGGCGCCACCGGCAGTGCCGTGGCCCTGCTCGGGCTTCGCGCCCTCGGCGCCTGCGCGGTGGAGCATCTCACGCCGAGCCGCTTCCGCCACGGCTACGGCCTGAGCCCGGCCGTGGTGGACGCCGCCGTTGAGCACCGCCCGGATCTGATCGTCACCGTGGACAACGGCATTGCGAGCCACGCCGGCGTCGCCCGGGCCGCCGAGCACGGCATCCCGGTGCTCATCACCGACCACCACTTGCCGGGCGCTGAGCTGCCTGATGCAGCGGCGGTGGTGAACCCGAATCAGCCGGGCTGCCGCTTTGCGAGCAAGCACATCGCCGGCTGTGGGGTGATGTTCTATCTGCTGGCGGCCACCCGTGCAGAGCTCGCCCGCCGGGGCTGGTTCACCAGTGCCGGTGCACCTGCGGTGCGGGAGGCACCGAATTTGGCGAGCCTGCTGGACCTCGTGGCCCTCGGTACCGTCGCGGACGTGGTGCAGTTGGACCGCAACAACCGCATCCTGGTGGAGCAGGGACTGCGGCGTATGCGCGCGGGGGCCTGCCGGCCCGGTCTGAGGGCCTTGCTGGAGGTGGCCGGCTGCCGCTTGCCGGAGGTGACGGCGCGGGACCTCGGCTTCGCTGCGGGCCCAAGGCTCAACGCCGCAGGCCGACTGGACGACATGAGCATCGGCGTGGAGTGCCTGACCACAGAGGATCCTGTGCGTGCCATGCGCCTCGCCCAACAATTGCACGCGCTGAACGGCGAGCGCCGGGAGCTGGAGCACGGCATTCTGGACGAGGCGACTGCGCTGGTGGAGCGTCTCGCCGCTGACCATGGCGCAGCACCGCCCGCGCTCTGCGTGCACGGCGCCCAGTGGCACGAAGGCGTGATCGGTATCGTCGCCGCGCGCCTGCGCGAGCGCTGGCACCGTCCCACCATCGTCTTTGCGAACGCTGGCGGCGGGGAGCTCAGGGGCTCCGCACGCTCCATCGAGGGGCTGCATATCCGCGACGTGCTGGACGCCGTGGACAAGCGCCACCCCGGCCTCATCGAGCGCTTCGGCGGCCATGCGATGGCCGCCGGCCTGAGCCTGGCGCCGGACGCGCTGGACGCCTTCCGGGCCGCCTTCACAGCGGAGGTTGAGCGCCAGCTCGGCGGCGCGCCGGCGGTGCGGGAGATCCTTTCCGACGGCGAGCTGCCGCCGCCGCTGCTCACCTTACACACAGCCGATGCGCTGCGCCGCGCCGGCCCTTGGGGCAAAGGCTTCTCCGAGCCCGTGTTCGACGGTGTGTTTGAGGTCAGCCACAGGACCGTTGCCGCAGACCGCCACCTGAAGCTGCGGGTGCGCGTGGAGGGCGCGCCGCCGCTGTCGGCTATCGGCTTCCACCTCGCCGAGCACCGGGACGCGGCGGACGGGCGCGTAAGGCTCGCCTATCGGCTGGACATCAACGACTACCGCGGGCTGCGCGCGCCGCAGCTGGTATTCGAGCACCTGGAGCCGCAGGCGGATTGAGGCATGCGCCGCGGCGCAACGCCCGCCGGAAAGAGTCTGCTGCCAAATCTTCGGCGTGCACTCGGCGCAGGCCGCTCGAATCCGTCGGCCCAGGCTCAGGGACCCGTGGCGATACGCTCCAGGGCCCAGTCCAGCACACGCCGTAGGCGTTCGTTCAGAAGCGATCGAGCCGCCTCGGCGGTCACCCAGCGGAACTCATGATGCTCCGGGCGGCCCAGCTCCGGGCTCACGGGCAGCTCCACATCGCCACTCGGCGCCTCGGCGAGGTAGTAGCGGGCGATCTTGCCGCGGCCGTAGCGCTCTGTCTCGATGTGGTCCTCGCCCCATCGGAGCCGAAAATCACCCAGCCCCGTCTCTTCGGCGGCCTCGCGCATGGCCGCATCCAGGAGCGCCTCGCCCGGCGCAAGCTCACCCTTGGGGAAATCCCAGTAGTTGTACGCGCGCAGCAGCAGGAAGCGCGGCTCCGCCTGCTCGGGGTCAGCAGAGTCGAAGCGCACGGGTACGATGCCGGCGGCACGGGTGACAGGCCTGTCGCTGCTGCGCTGGGCGGGCATCGGGGTGCGCCGTGACGGAGATTGGCGTCAAGGCTGCCGGATGCGTGCTACGAGCCTCGCGCCCAGCTTCTCGGCCCGGCGGCGAGCGCCGCCGCTTAGGCTCTGCTCAGGCTTCTGCGCCGCGAGCCCATGCCAAAGCGTGCCCACCGGCTCGCAACCCAGCACTTCGGCGGTCTGTTTCAGCTGCCGGATCGGGCTCTCCATGAGCCGGCCCATGAGTGAGGGTGCGGCACTCGATGTGAGCAGCACCGCCGGGCGGCGTCGGCGGTCCTTGCCCTCGGCCAAGTCGCGGCGCAGCTTCGGTGCCGGCTGCCCCCAGGGCCAGTAGCTGTAGCAGATGAGCCGCTCCATGAAGCGTTTGGTAACGGCCGTCACGCCGCCGAAGTTCACTGGCGCCGCCAGTACCAGCGCATCGGCGGCGTCGAGACGCGTCAGCAGCGATGCCATGCCGTCCTCGAGCAGGCACGTGCCGCGCACCGGTGCGGATTCGACGGACTCCGCCGCACAGGCCCGGCAGTTCATGCAGAAGGCGATGGGCTGGTCGATGAGATGCACCCGCTCGGTGCGCGCGCCGGCGGACGCCGCGGCACCGAGCACCACGTCCACCAGTTGGTCCGTGATACCGCCGCGCCGATAGCTGCCGTCAAGGGCCAGGATGCGGGCCGCCTCCGTGTTGGCGCGTGGGCCGAGCTGTTCGTGGCCGGTCGGACGCATGCTTGCTCGCGAAGTTCAGGAGTGCAAGGGGCTCGTCATTGACGCAGGCCTCGATCCTACGCCGCCCTATCGAACCTTGCACTGTCTGCACTCGCGATTGATCACCACCCGCGATACCGGGGTCCACCAGCACCTCGACCCCCGCCGCGTCCGCCCTTGATGCATGGGCGTCCGGCCATCCGCTGGCTGCGGAACTGCATCATCTCCGACTCGGTCAAGCGCCCGTCGCCGTTGGCATCCAGGTCTTCGAATGACGGCGCCTGAGCGGCGTTGCGCAGCGGCCTGCCCTCCTGGCTCCTGGCGGAGATCCGCTCGGCACGGAAGGCGGCGTGCTCGGCTGCGGTCACGCTGCCATCAGCGTCGCTGTCCATGGCCGAGAACGGGACGGGGCCACGCCCGCCACCACCGTATTGTCCGTCACCCCAGCCGGGCTGGGCACCAGCGCCCGTGGCGGTGAACAATGTGAGTCCGCAGGCCAGCAGCGAGACCATCATGGGCTTGCGATGGAAAAGGCTGTACTTCTGTGACATCTGACGCCTCCGATGTCGTGGGTTTGGGTTGATACCGGCATCAGCTGGGTCATCCGCCTGGCAGCGGCTCGCACCTTTGTGCAGACCGCGTGCGGCGACGCCCCTATGTTGCCGATAGCCTGGACGGCGCAGATTGCCCCGCCCGCCTTCGGACGCGCCGACCTGTCGTCTGCGCTCCGTTCGATTCTCAGATTAATGCGCAACCGCGCAGCGTCCGCACAAGCAGTGTGGAAACATGGTGCACTTCTGACCTTCAGCTGGATTCTGCTGCGGCGCCGCGGTCTCCGGCGCGCAGAGACGGTGCAGTTACCTGGCGGGCGGTATGGTCGTTTGCGCGCAAGCGGTGCAGCCAGCCGACGATGCTGATGCAAGGCAACCCGCAGGTAGACACCGCTTGGCTGCGACTCCCAATGGCGTTCCAATACCCCACAATTTCGCTAGCGTGAAACCGCAGGCGTATTTGGTGCAACCGATCTGGGAGTCCGCGATCATGACCGAGCCGACAAAGTGGGTATTTGCATTCGAGGAAGGTGACGGCAAGAACAAGAAGCTGCTGGGGGGCAAGGGGGCCAACCTCTGCGAGATGACCCAGATCGGCCTCAACGTGCCGCCGGGGTTCGTCATCACCACCGAGGCCTGCCTTGCCTACCTGGACATGCCGGACCGCACCCTGCCGCCGGGCGTCATGGACCAAGTGCGGGACCAGATGGCGGCGCTGGAGCGCAAGACCGGCAAGGGCTTCGGCGACCCGGATAAGCCGCTGTTGGTGTCCGTGCGCTCGGGCTCGGCCATGTCCATGCCAGGCATGATGGACACCATCCTGAACCTGGGCCTCAACGCCGACACCCTCCAGGGCGAGATCAAGGCCACCGGCGATCCGCGCTTCGGCTACGACTCCTACCGCCGCTTCATCCAGCTTTTCGGCAAGGTCGCGCTCGGCGTACCGGACGAGCTGTTCGACCGCGAGTTCGAAGAGGTCAAGGAGCACGCCCACGCCAAGCAGGACGTGGACCTGTCCGCCAACGACCTGAAAGAAATCTCCGAGCGCTTCCTGAAGGTGGTCGAGGAGCACACCGGCAAGCCGTTCCCGTCCGACCCGATGCAGCAGCTGGAGATCGCCGTCAAGGCCGTCTTCAACTCCTGGATGGGCAAGCGCGCGGTGGACTACCGCAACCAGTTCCACATTACGCCGGAGATGGCCAACGGCACCGCCGTTAACGTCTGCACCATGGTGTTCGGCAACCGCGGCGACGACTCCGCCACGGGCGTCGGCTTCACCCGCAACCCGGGCACCGGCGAGAACGAGCTCTACGGCGAGTACCTGATCAACGCCCAGGGCGAGGACGTGGTGGCCGGCATCCGCACGCCGAAGCCGCTCGCGCGCCTGACGGTGGAAATGCCGGAGATGGCCCGTCAGCTCGCCGAGCTGCGCGAGAAGCTGGAGACCCACTACCACGAGGTCCAGGACTTCGAGTTCACCATCGAGCGGGGCGTGCTCTACTGCCTGCAGACCCGCAACGGCAAGATGAACGCTGCGGCCATGGTCCGCACCTCCGTCGAGATGGTCAATGAGGGCCTCATCAGCAAGGAGCAGGCGCTGCAGCGCGTGGACCCCATCAGCCTGGAGCAGATGCTCTTCCCGAGGCTCGACCCGAGCGCCAAGAGCGAGCCCGTCGCCGAGGGCCTGCCGGCCTCGCCCGGCGCCGCGGCGGGCATCGCCGTGTTCGACGCCGACCGCGCCGAGCAGCTCGGAAAGGACCTGGGTCAGGACGTGATCCTGGTGCGTGAGGAGACCAAGCCCGAGGACATCCACGGCTTCTTCGCCGCCAAGGGCATCCTCACCTCCCGCGGCGGCAAGACCTCCCACGCGGCGGTGGTCGCCCGCGGCATGGGCAAGCCCTGCGTGGCCGGTGCCGAGGGCATCAGCGTTGACGTGACCCGCCGCGAGGCCATGGTCGGCGGCACCAGCTTCAAGGAAGGCGACCTCATCACCCTCGACGGCTCCAACGGCTATGTCTACATCGGCGCCATCCCGACGATGGACCCGGAGTTCACTGCGGAGCTGTCCACGCTGCTGGAGTGGGCGGACGAGGCCGCGCGGCTCGAGGTCCTGGCGAACGCGGACACCCCGGACGACGCCCGCCTTGCACGCAAGTACGGCGCCACCGGCATCGGCCTGGCCCGCACCGAGCGCATGTTCAACGCCGTCGAGCGCCTGCCCATCGTCATCGAGATGATCGTCGCCGAGACCCCGGAGCAGCGCCAGGCGGCCCTCGACGAGCTGCTGCCGCTGCAGCGCAAGGACTTCCGCGAGCTGTTCGAGGTCATGGCTCCGCACCCGGTCACCATCCGGCTCTTGGACCCGCCCATCCACGAGTTCCTGCCCGACGAACACCAGCTCGAGCGCGACCTCGCCGATCTGAAGGTACTGGCCCAGAGTACCCGCGGTATGACGGCCCTGGCCGGCACCATGGGCCTGCTGCACACGCCGGAGAACGAGCGCATCGCCTTCGACGACCTGCGCCACGTCATGGATCCGATGATGGTGGAAGAGGCCATCGCCAAGAAGGAGACCATGCTGCGCAAGGTCCGTGCCCTGCACGAGACCAACCCCATGCTCGGCCATCGCGGCGTGCGGCTTGGGATCTCTTTCCCTGAGATCTACAAGATGCAGATCCGCGCCATCCTGGAGGCCGGCGCCGAGTGCGTCGCCGCCGGCATGGACGTGCATCCGCAGATCAAGGTGCCGCAGGTCTGCACCAAGCAAGAGCTGCTGCGGGTCAAGTCCTATGTCGACGAGATCCACGCCGAGGTGGAGGCCGCCACCGGCCGCAAGGTGCCGTTCAAGTTCGGCACCATGATCGAGGTGGTGCGCGCCTGCATGCGCGCCGAGTCGCTGGCAGAAGAAGCGGAGTTCTTCTCATTCGGCACCAATGACTTGACGCAGGCCGTGTTCTCCTTCTCCCGCGAGGACGCCGAGAACAAGTTCCTGCCGCTCTACAACCGCAGCCACATCCTGCAGGACAACCCCTTCGAGGTCCTGGACGTGAAGGGTGCGGGCAAGCTCATGAAGCTGGCCGTCGAGTGGGGGCGCAGCACCCGCCCGGATATCCACGTGGGTATCTGCGGCGAGCACGGCGGCCACCCCGCCTCCATCAGCTTCTGCGACGAGGCCGGGCTCGACTACGTCAGCTGCTCGGGTCCCCGGGTGCCGGTGGCGCGGCTCGCTGCGGCGCATGCGGCGCTGGCGCACAAAGCGGTGTAGGCCCTGCCGGATCGGCGCCGGCAGCCTGCCGGCGCCGAAAACGATTCGCCCATCGGGCGGTGGTCGACCGTGACCACCGCCCGTTCTTTTTGCGAGGAATGCTCACCCAAAGCGCCCAGCCCACCAGCACGCGTCGGGATCGAACCCCCTGCCAAACTTGGCCGCGTGCGATACACGTGAGCCGCAGCCCATCGCCAACAGAATCGAGAACCTGACCCTGGAGCACCTCAAGAACGGGGGATACCGAGCCTCGCCGTGATTCGCGAGTATCCAGCAAGCGAATGCCACACTATCTCGTGGAGATTTTCTGGGGCGATGAGCGACACCGCGCGGCAATCGAGCCGCTTGAATGAACCGCTTTGCTGGAGTGCATGTCGGCTTCAGCCTCGCTTGAAGGCGTGCATCGTCAAGCCGCCTATTTGGCCCAGCGGAACACGCGCATGGGCGGGAAGTTGAGCAATTCCGTTGAGACTTCCGGCGGACCGAGCAACGGCTTGCCGAGCGCTGCGACACGGGGGTTGAACTGGTAGGCCACGAAGCAGCCCGCATCGGCAAGTGCGCTCGCCACCTCCGCGAGGATCTGCGAGCCTAGCGTCTCGCTCATGGTGGAAAAGGGAATGCCCGAGACGATGGCGTCAGGCAGAGCCAGGCCATAGGAGGCCGCGATGGCGCGGATGTCGGCCGCGCTGCCAAGGTGAGCGATCAGGCGGTCGTCCCGGATTTTGCTGACCTGCTCATGGAAGACGGGGTTGATTTCGATACTCAGCAGTCGCGCATGCTCGGGCAGTGCCTGCAACATCGCCTGCGTCATGCCGCCCGTGCCTGGGCCGAGCTCGACGACCACGTTGGCCGTACTGAGAGCCGCCGCAGCGATCACGCGGCGCTCGAGAAAACTGGAGCTCGGGATGATCGAGCCGATCTGCCGCGGGTGTTTGAAGAACTGCCGCGCGAAAATCAGGTGGCCGTTGGCGCGCCGGCGCGGTGGTCTGGTCGGTGACATATGAATGCTTTGGGTCGCTGACACTGGTCGCCACGCGCTGCGGCCGCGTGGCATGAGATTCATGGTATTTGCGGACGCAGGGAGCAGCAGGTCGGTCTATCTCTCCCAGGTTCCGCTGCCCGATTATATTTCCCCGTCCGAACGAGCGTATCCGGTAAACCGCCCTCCTTCGCTCCAAACGGCACACAGCCCGCCGCTCGCTGCCGCGGCCTGCATGCGGCCCATCGGCCGGACCTCCACCCGAGCGTATCGCCGCGCGGGCTCCCATTGCCTGCGCGGACGCATTCTCATCAGAGCAGTACCGGGCTTGAAGGTGTCAACACAATGATGTAACCCGATCCATCGCGCGGTCTTGCATCCCAGACTCCCCCGCGGGCATCTCGCTGGCTACGTTAGAATTGCCGCAACGCAGCAACGCCAGAGCCTTCTATGTCAGCCCCCGCACAGCGACGCACCGACGCGGCCGACCCCACAAACACCCTGCGAGAACCCGGCCTCGAGCCGCCCTCCGCCGCCGACGACACCGACGCAGCCAGCCCCATCCCGACGCATCGCCTGCGCGAGATCCCCTACAACTACACCTCCTTCTCCGACCGGGAAATCGTCATCCGCTTCCTGGGAGAGGCCAACTGGCGGCTCATTGAAGAGCTGCGCGGCAGCCGCCGTACCGGCCGCTCGGCACGCATGCTGTTCGAGGTGCTGGGCGACATGTGGGTGGTGACCCGCAACCCCTACCTTCAGGACGATCTGCTGGAAGACCCGAAGCGCCGCGCCATGCTGGTGGAGGCGTTGGAGCATCGTCTGGACCAGTTCGAGCAGCGCCTCAACGACAACCAGAAGGCAGCCGACCTGCTGGCGGCGGCGCGGGCGTCGGTGAAACGCTTCGCCGCCCACTTCGAGGCCGACAAGGCGCTGCGCAGGCGCATCACCAAGCGCCTCGCCGGCATCACCCGCAAGGACAACATCAACTTCGGCGGGCTCGCCAGAGTCTCTCACGCCACGGACGCCACAGACTGGCGCGTGGAGATGCCCTTCGTTGTCATCACCCCGGACACCGAAGAAGAAGTCGCCCCCATCGTCGCCGCCTGCATCGACTGCGGGCTGCCCATTATCCCCCGCGGCGGCGGCACCGGCTACACCGGCTCCGCGGTGCCGCTGGACGCCCGCAGCGCCGTCATCAACACCGAGAAGCTCGAATCCTTATCCGGCGTCGAGCGCATGGACCTGCCCGCGAGCGACGGCCGGGCAAACCCCGAGAACGTGCCCACGGTGCGCGCCGGCGCCGGCGTGGTCACCAAGCGCGTCTCGGAGCTGGCGGACGCGAACGGCCTGGCCTTCGCGGTGGACCCCACCTCCCAGGACGCCTCCTGCATCGGCGGCAATGTCGCCATGAACGCCGGCGGCAAAAAGGCCGTGCTCTGGGGCACGGCGCTGGACAATCTGGTGTCCTGGCGCATGGTCACGCCGGACGCCGACTGGCTCACGGTGGAGCGCCTGGACCACAACCTCGGCAAGATCCACGACGCCGAGACCGTGCGCTTTCGGATCACACGCCTGGCAGCTGACGGCAAGACACCCAAGGGCAGGCCGGAAGTCCTGGAAATGCCGGGCCAGGCGTTCCGCAAGCTCGGTCTCGGCAAAGACGTGACGGACAAGTTCCTGTCGGGCCTGCCCGGGGTGCAGAAGGAGGGCTGCGACGGGCTCATCACCTCCGCCCGCTTCGTGCTGCACCGGATGCCGAGCCAGGTGCGCACGGTGTGCCTGGAGTTCTTCGGCACCGACCTGGACCGGGCCGTGCCCGCCATCGTCGAGGTGAAGGACTTCGTCGATGATCACCCCGAGGTGCAGATCGCGGGCCTGGAGCACCTGGACGAGCGCTACGTGCGCGCGGTGAATTACTCCACCAAGGCCAACCGCCGCGAGCTGCCGAAGATGGTGCTGATCGCGGACCTGGTGGCCGATGACGAGGAGGCCGTCGCCCATGTCGCCGACGAAGTCGTCCGTCTCGCCAATGCCCGCGACGGCGAGGGCTTCATCGCCATCAGCCCCGAGGCCCGCAAGCGCTTCTGGCTGGACCGCGCCCGCACGGCGGCCATCAGCCGGCACACCAACGCCTTCAAGATCAACGAAGACGTCGTCATTCCGCTCGACAAGCTCGCCGCCTACAGCCGCGGCATCGAGCGCATCAACATCGAGCAATCCATCAAGAACAAGGACGCCATCATGGCCGCGGTGCTGGACTACCTGGCAGGCCCCCTGGAGGAGGCCCGCCCTGCCGGCACCTACGCGTCCGAGTCTTCCGACGAGGCGCGCAAGATCCTGAACGCCAAGCGCGAGGCGGCCATCGAAGTGGTCGAGCAGGCCCGCAACCGCTGGCACTCTATCCTCGAGCTGCTGGACGAGCCCGCCATCGAGCATATGGACCTGCTGCGGGAGCCCGAGCGGCAGCTCGTGCATGCCAAAGACACCCTGCTGGACCTGATGCTGCGCCGCGACCTGCGCCAGACCTACCGTAAGGAGGTCGCCAAGCGCCTGGACGAGATCTTCGCCGGCCAAGACCTGGCCCCGGTCCGCGCCAAGCTCGCCGAGATCCACCGCCAGGTCCGCGACGCCCGCCTCTTCGTCGCGCTGCACATGCACGCCGGCGACGGCAATGTGCACACCAACATCCCGGTGCACTCGGACAACTACGCGATGCTGAAGGAGGCCGACCGCATCGTCGACCAGGTGATGGCGCTGGCCACAGCGCTCGGCGGCGTCATCTCCGGCGAGCACGGCATTGGGCTGACCAAGATCGGCTACCTGGAGCCCGAGAAGCTCGACGCCTTCGCGCGCTACAAACAGCAGATCGACCCGAACAACCGCTTCAACCCCGGCAAGCTTGCCAAGGACTCGGGGCTCGACGGCGCCTACACCCCGTCACTGCGCCTGGTGCAGCAGGAGGCCATCCTGCTGGAGGAGACCGAGCTCGGTGCGCTCAATGATGATGTGAAGAACTGCCTGCGCTGCGGCAAGTGCAAGCCCAAGTGCATGACCCATGTGCCCCGGGCCAACCTGGACTACTCCCCGCGCAACAAGATCCTCGGCACCGGGCTCATCATCGAGGCCTTCCTGTACGAGGAGCAGACCCGCCGCGGGCTCTCCGAGCGCCACTTCGAAGAGATGAACGACGTGGCGGACCACTGCACCATCTGCCACAAGTGCCTCAACCCCTGCCCGGTGGACATCGACTACGGCGATGTCACCATGCGCATGCGCCGCATCCTGGTGGACCGGGGCAAGAAGCGCACCAGCCCCGGGGCCGCTGCGGCCATGGCGTTTCTCAATACCCAGAATCCCCAGGCCATCAACCTCATGCGCAAGGGGCTCGCCGAGTGGGGCTTCCAGGGGCTCAACCTCGCCAACAGCCTCGCCAAGGGCCTCAAGCTCACCAGCCCCGCCAACGACAAGCCCGGCACCACCACCGGCAGCCCGAGCCCGGTGGGCCAGGCAGTGAACCTGGTGAGCCGCTCCATCCGTGTGGAAGTCCCCAAGCGCACCTTCCGCCACGAGCTGGGGCTGGAGGACCGCTCCCGCGTGCCCATCCTGCGCGACCCCCAAGTGGCCGAGGACGCCGAGGCGGTCTTCTACTTCCCGGGCTGCGGCTCCGAGCGGCTGTTCTCCGACATCGGCCTGGCCACGCTCGCGATGCTGTTCGACGAGGGCGTGCAGACCGTGCTGCCCCCAGGCTACCTCTGCTGCGGCTACCCCCAGCGCGCGGCCGGCCTGGAAGACAGCGGCAAGCAGATCACCATGGAGAACCGGGTGCTCTTCCACCGGGTGGCCAACACGCTCAATTACTTGGACATCCGCACCGTCATCGTCTCCTGCGGCACCTGCATGGATCAGCTGCTCAAGTACGAGTTCGAGCGCATCTTCCCCGGCTGTCGGCTGCTCGCCATCCATGAGTATCTGATGGAGAAAGGCGTCAGCCTGCAGGGCGTCAGCGGCCAGCAGTACCTCTACCACGACCCCTGCCACACGCCCATGAAGACCTATCAGCCAACGTCGGTCGCAGAGACGCTGATGGGGCAGCCAGTGCCCTTGTCAGACCGCTGCTGCGGCGAGGCCGGCACGCTGGGCCCCAGCCGCCCGGATATCGCCAATCAGGTCCGATTCCGCAAGCACGAGGAGCTGACCAAGGGCATCCAAGCACCCACCGGCCAAGACAGCGTCGAGCACGGGGGGGGCAAACGGCCCC
>NZ_JAIFKJ010000280.1 GCF_019695415.1 Thiohalocapsa sp. | reverse complement strand
GGGCTGCCCGACCAGTTGCTGATGGTTGCAAAAAAAATGAGCCCGGTCTTGCGCCGGGCATAAAAGAGGTAGACCTTAGAACGTCGAGCGAGCACCACCGTCGCCTGCTGTCTACGCCCAGACCGACAGCGCCAGACGGGGCGCTCGCGCCGACCGCCCTACTGGGTGGCCAGCCACGCCGTGATCATCTGGATGTCGGCATCGGTCGGCGGCGCATCGCAGCTCGCCGGTGAGTAGAACGCAGCGTGCATGAGCTTCGCCTCCTCGCTGCCGCCTTCACCACTGAGGATCTTTGTGGCCTTGTCGTACAGCTCGTCGCCGGGCTTGCCGGCGAGCTCGGGGACGACCTTGCTGACCGGCTCCTTGCCGCCAGCCCCGTGACAGTTGACGCAGCCATGGAATTCAAAGAGCTGCTGACCTGAGGTTGCCCCTGTCTCGTTCTCGGCGACAGCGAGCCCTGCCACCAGTGCGGATGCCAAACAGAGCCCGGAAAAACCGGTCGCAGCAACGGATCTATGCATGGTTCTCTCCTCGTTCGAATGTTGAAGTACAAAGTACCGTTGGGATGACCACCTGCAGGTCAGCCACCCGCGCCCAATCCCCTCTCCTGTTAGGGCGCCTCACCGAGCAGCACATCCACAGCCTCGGCGAAGACGGCATACGGCTGGGCGCCAACGATCCGTTTGACGATCCGGACCTCGGTGCCATCCTCGCTGGCATAGCCCATCAGGAAGGACGGTGTGCCCCGAACGCCGAGGGCCAGCGCCTGGCGCTGATCACCGGAGACGGCCGCCGCGGTTTGATCCGTGCCCGTGCACTCGGCCAGCGCATCTGGGTCGAGGCCAGGCACGACGGCGTGCGGCGGCAGGCGCTCCCGCAGCGGCGTGCGAACCTGCTGGAACAGGTGCTCGCGCATCGCCCAATAGCGCCCTTGCTCGGCTGCACAGCGGGTTGCTTCGGCGGCATCGCGATCAGGCGGATGCGACGACTGCCCCGCATAGTCGAAGAAGACGTAGCGGACAACACCCGGATCGATCAGGTCCGTCACGATGCGGGGCATGGTGTCGACAAAGTGGCGCCGGCAGAAGCCGCAGCGATAACTGGAGAACTCCGCGATCACCAACCGGGCGTCGGCGGCGCCGATCTGTGGGTTCCCATTCAGGCGCAGCGTCAGAGCTGCGTCTTGTAACGGCTGCTGGCGGGCGGCGACGATCTGCATGAGCTTGGCCAGCTCCCGCTGGCGCTCGGCGCCGGACAGCTCCGCACCCGCTGAAGCCACCTGCTCGGTGGCCGGCGTGGGGCCGGTCCCGGCCAAGAGCGTCACGGCGACCAAGACGGCGCGAAAGTGCAGTGGCGTCATGAGGGGGTCCTCGTCCTTCTCATTGGAACCTCTACTGCGGGTCCGCTGATTGGAGCGAAGCCAAGCAAGTCTCGCTACCTGATCAACAGCCGTCGTCCTCATACTCGACTTCGCCGGTGTCCTCATCGCGCTTGACCGCCCCCTGGGCATCCGTCTGACGGGTGCGGATAAACATCATGTTGTCCACGCGCTCGAACTCCTCGTTCAACGCCCGCTGCACATCTCTATCGGTCAAACCGTCGTAGATGTAGA
>NZ_JAIFKJ010000658.1 GCF_019695415.1 Thiohalocapsa sp. | reverse complement strand
GGCGGCCCGCCGGGGGTGACCGCGCGCAGGCCACGGGCAAGGCCGCGGTGGGGGGGGAGGGCGATGCAGCGCACCCGCTCGCGATCCAGCAGGCTCGCAACCTCCAGCACCATCTCGTCGTCAGGACCTGGCCGCAGTGCCTGATTGCGCACCGGCAGCGGCGGCGGGAAGCGGACGTCGACGACGCTGCCGCGGACCGAGATCACGCGGCCCCTATGGGCTTGCGATGGCGCCTGGGAGGACGGCTGCGGGGACGAAGGCTGCCGGGATGACGTCTCCGGAGGCGAGTGCATGATGTTGGCCTGCGCTGGCGACGGCATAAGAACCAAAGCTGTCACGGGCCTGCCACGGCCGCGGGCATGTCCTCGATGGACAGGACATGCGTATCGCCCGGCTGCAGCGTCAGGGTGCGCTCGCCAACCTGCAGACGAATCGCGCCCAGGTGTGCCGAGACGGCACGGATGTTCAGCTCCGACCGACTGATGTCGAGCGCGAGGGTCTGACCGCGGAAGCGCAAGCGGATGCGCAGCCGTGCGAGCTCCTCGGGCAGTTGCGGATTCAGCCACAACCGGCCGTCGCGTATCTCGATGCCGGTGTAGCAGCGCTGCATCAGGTCGACTGTACCAGCCATGGCGCCCAGATGAATGCCCTCCGACGTCGTGCCGCCCTGGATGTCGGCGACGTCGCTCTCGATGGCCTCGGTGAAGAGCTGCCAGGAGCGCGGGCGGTCCGAGCGTGCCAGCACCCAGGCGTCGACGACGCGGCTCAGTGTGGAGCCATGGCTGGTGCGCGCGCCGTAGTAGGCGACGTTGCGCGGGATCATGTCCGGGTCGAAGTCGTAGCCGAGGCGCTCGAACAGCCGCTCCAGTGCCTCCGCGGAGAGCAGGAAGAACAGCATCAGCACATCCGCCTGCTTGGTGGCCTGGTAGTGGTTCGGCGAGTCGCCTTCGGCTTCGAGAATGCGGTCCAGGCGCTGGATGTCCCCGTACTGGTTGCGGTAATGCTCCCAGTCCAGCTCTTCGAGCTGCTCGAAGCCCTCGAACTGGCTGATGATGCCGTCGCCATGAAAGCAAATGCGCAGCTTGCGGCTCACGGCATCCCAGTGGTCGAGCTCTTCCGGCGTGATGGCGAGCTGCTCGACGAGCTCGTCCCACCGCTCCCGCGGCAGGTGCTGCGGCAGCTCCAGCGCGCGGCAGAGCACCCAGGCCGCCATCACCGTTGTATAGGCGTGGTTGTCGAGGCCGGGCTCGCTCCGGTGCGGGTAGCGGGTGTGGAATTCGTCGGGGCCGACGACGCCTTTGATCTCGTAGCGGCCGAGGGTCTGGCTGAGCTCGGCCTTGCTGGCCCAGAAGCGGGCGATCTCGAGCAGCATCTCCGCGCCGAAGAAGGACAGGAACTCCCGATCCCCGCTGGTCTGGTAGTACTGCCAGAGGTTATAGGCGATGGCCGAGTTGACGTGGCGCTGCAGGTGCGTCTCGTCCGGCGTCCAGTGCCCTGAGCGCGGATTCAGGTGCAGCCGCTGGCTCTCCTCGCGGCCATTGCTGCCGGACTGCCAGGGGTACATGGCGCCGCGGTAGCCGGCCTCCCGCGCTGCCGCGCGGGCGGCATCCAGGCGCCGCCACCGGTACAGCAGCAGCGAGCGGGTGATCTCCGGCAGGCGCAGGTCCAGGGTCGGGAAGATGAACAGCTCGTCCCAGAAGATGTGCCCGCGGTAGGCCTCCCCGTGCAGCCCACGGGCCGGCACGCCGACATCCAGGTCCATGACGCGCGGCCCCGCGGTCACCAGCAGGTGGAACAGATGCAGGTGCAGGATGGCCGCCGTGCGCCCGTCGTCGTCGTCGGTCAGGGTCAGCTCCAGATCGAAGCGGCGCCAGAGCTGGCGCCACATGAGCGCGCTGCTCGCCAGCAGGGCGTCGAAACGGGGCGCTTCCGCCGCGGCCTTGCGCGCCTCGAGCCCGCATTCGCTGATCGCTGCGTCTCGGGAGGTGTAGAGCGCGACGATTTTCTCGATCACCACCGGCTGACCGGCATCGAGCTGCAGGTCGAAACGCTGGCCGATGTAGTCCTCATGCTGCGTCAGGCTCGGCGCAGCCTCCAGCCGCTGGTCGTGGTGGAAGAGCTGGGTGCGGGCGGCGAGCGCGAGCTCCAGGCGCGACTGGCGCGTGCGCACCTTGAGCCAGAGTCCATCCTCGCCGACGGCGTCGGTGCCGAGCGGCTCGAGATGGCGGCCCGTCAGCCCCTGGTCGCGCTCGCCGCCGTTGTTCTGGACGCTGCCGTCCAGGGCGCTTTCGATCGTGACGGCGCCGGACCAGTCGACGGCCGTGAGCGTGGTCTCCAGTGCCGCCAGGTGGTGCAGCGCCATGTGCACCAGCCGGCGCTGGCGCAGCTCCGTGGTCCGGCCCTTGGCATCGCGGAAGCGGACATCGCGTGTCAGGACGCCCCGGCGCATGTCCAGTGACTGCTCGAAGGACAGGATTTCCACGTCGTCCAGCGAGAAACGGCTGCCATCGTCGAAGGCGAGCCTGAGCACCAGCCAGTTGGGCAGGTTGACCAGGTCCTCGTTCTCGACCATGCGGCCCTGCACATCGCTCTCGGCACGGTTGTAGCCGCCGGCGAGGTAAGTGCCGGGGTAATGGTGCTCGGATGCGTCGGACTCGGGCGCCGCGCCGCGGGTGGCGAAGTACCCGTTGCCCAGTGTGCAGAGTGCCTCCCGCAGGCGCTCCTGGTCAGGATCATAGGCATCGTAATGCCAATGCCATTCACTCATGTCCCGGGCCCCGGGTTCTCGTAGATCCCGACGATGCGGCTTTGCGCGATGACGTTTGCCGCGTACTTGCGCAGGAAGCTGTCGCGGTCGGGCGTACCGTCCACGGCCGTGTCCAGCGCATACAGCCAAAAGTAATAGTGGTGCGGGCCGTGTGCTTCCGGCGGCTGTGGTCCGCCCCAGCCGATGTCGCCGTAGTCGTTCGGCCCCGGACGGAACGCATCCTCTCCGTTCATCGGGATCTGCTGCGTGTCCGCTGGGATACCGTATAGCGTCCAGTGCGTGAAGCCGGCGGGCCTGGGTGCATCCGGGTCGTGGCAGATCACCGCCAGCTCTACCGTGCCCTCCGGCACGCCGGTGATGATGAGCTCCGGCTGATCGTTGGCGCCGAGCTTGGCATAGCGCTGAGGGATGGACGTACCGGTGGCGAAGGCGGGTGATGTCAGCTTCATGGCGTCGGCTCCTGACTCGGCTGCACAGGTTCGGCTGCACAGGTTTGGCTGCCCGGGCTTGACTGTCTGGCGGTGGAGATCCGGCTGATGATACGCCGCGGGCTCTGCGCCTACTCGGCCTGACCTGATTGGACCTGACCGGCCACCCGCGCGCCGGCGCCACGCGCGCAGGCGATCTGCCTGCCCAATGGTTTCTTCAACAAACTCCGAGCAAATCCGGGGCCATCTGCGCAGATCGTCGCGATCACCGCCGGCATGGCGCCCGACGGCCGCGAGCCGGCCGGGTGCGGCCGTGACGTGATGACGAAACCCGTTTCGATGTGGCAAGACAAGGCTCGGCCAGAAGGACGAAAAGAAGACGCTCGCGCAGAGACGCAGAGACGCCAAGGAAGAAAGAGTGTTGCTCGATGTGCCCAGTGCGCTTCTCCGCTCTTTCTCTTCTTCTCTGCGCCGTTGCGTCTCTGCGCGAGACATCTTCTTCTTGTGTCGTCTGCGTGACGCGGCGCTTGCGGATGTACATTATCCTGCGGCCGCATCCGGCCGGCCTCCGATCCGCTCCAGGGTGGTGGTTTTGAGCCGCTACCGGCGCAAGTCCACCGACCAGGGTGCACCGCGGTCCGTGATCGCCCGTCTTCAGGAGAGGCAGGATGACTGACATCCCCCAATTGTCGGTCCCGAGGCAGAAGATCTGTTAAGCCATCGGTGTCAGCGCATCGATCAGAATCGCTTGGGAGGTGCTGATTTATTGGGCAGGATGGCCGATGAATCGGTGCCCCCAAGCCGAGAGCGTCCGGCCCCCGCTGGGCCACTAGCTCCGCCGGTCCCGCGACCGGACCATCCGGCGCCCGGGCATCGAGACCCTCGCGCTGCCAGCGCCGTTGCCCACAGAGCTGCCCACCGCCGCCTCCGGCGACATCGCGGCTGCCCGGGTGGGATGCGTCGCCTCCAGCGCTCGACCACACGCACGCAGAGACGCCCAATCAACGTCACGCGTACCAGCCGATCGCGCCAGGTCAACCAGCAATGGTTGCAGCGCATCCACGGTTTGGCGAAACTGCCAATCGGTTAATTGATTGTCACGTGCGTACCGAGGAAAGAACGCCGTGATCTCCGCCGCCGGGCACCTTGAACAATGCCCTCAAACAAGCCGGTCTGAAATGAGGTACATCCAAGTGCGCTACACCGTGATACTAGAACAAGGTCCAGCGAGCGTTGGTGCATATGTGCCAGACCTTCCAGGGTGCATTGCTGCGGGCGAAACGAAAGCAGAGGCGCTTGAGCTCATAACGGAAGCAATCGAACTGCACATGGAAGATCTTAGAAGACGTGGCGAGGAGATTCCTCGGCCTACCAGCGTCTTCGAGACTGTTGACGTGGCGGCATAACCTCGCCCAACAATCGGCTCGGCCCGACCGCCCCTTGCCGCGCCGTCGCTTCGCTTCCGGCGCGGCAACTAGTCTGACACAGGGGCTGGCGGGCCAGCCTTGACGGTCAGCCCTCGGAGGATACGCACAAAGTCTCGCTTCAAGACGTGCTAAGGAGATGCTGATTTATTGGGCATCCTGCCCAAAAATCAGACGGAGCCGG